>LFTM01000027.1 GCA_001513505.1 Clostridiales bacterium DTU092
GGCCTACAGGATTCGTAAGAGAACCAGTCATATTACAATTGTACTGGACGAAATCAATAAGTAAGGAGGGATAGGCTCGTGGGACAGAAAGTACATCCCCATGGATTAAGAGTTGGCGTAATTAAAGACTGGGATGCAAAGTGGTTTGCCAATAAAAGAGATTTTCCGGATCTTCTTGTTGAAGATGTAAAGATAAGGGATATGATTAAGAAAAAATTATTCAACGCCGGTATTTCCAGAATTCAAATTGAACGAGCTGCAAACAGGATTAAGCTGAATATTCATACTGCTAAACCCGGAATTGTAATTGGTAAAGGCGGAGCTGGTATTGAAGCGTTGAAACAGAGCCTGGAGAAGTTTACAAATAAAACGGTTGTTATCAATATTATAGAGATCAAGGCTCCGGATCTTGACGCACAGTTGGTAGCCGAGAACATCGCCGCTCAGCTGGAAAGAAGGATTTCTTTCAGGCGTGCCATGAAACAGGCAATATCCAGAACTATGAAAGCAGGGGCTCAAGGTATCAAAACCATGGTGTCCGGAAGACTAGGCGGTGCTGAAATTGCCAGAAGTGAAGGATACAATGAGGGTACAATACCGTTGCAGACTCTGCGGGCCGATATTGATTATGGGTTTGCTGAAGCTCATACCACTTATGGGCGTATCGGAGTGAAGGTATGGATATACAAAGGCGAAGTTCTCCCCAAGAAGGAACTACCAAAAGCAGAAGGGGGAAGTTCAAATGTTAATGCCTAAGAGAGTTAAATATAGAAGAGTACAGCGTGGAAGAATGAAAGGAAAGGCCAATAAGGGTAATTACATCGCATACGGCGAATATGGATTGCAGGCATTGGAGCCAGGTTGGATAACCAGCAATCAGATTGAGGCTGCCCGTGTTGCCCTGACCCGATACATGAGAAGGGGCGGAAAGGTCTGGGTTAAGATTTTTCCTCACAAACCGGTTACCAAAAAGCCGGCTGAAGTCCGGATGGGTAGCGGTAAAGGTTCTCCCGAGTATTGGGTGGCAGTGGTAAAACCCGGACGCATCATGTTTGAAGTAGCCGGGGTCCCGGAAGAAGTTGCCCGAGAAGCATTGCGATTGGCCAGACATAAACTGCCTATAAAATGCAAGTTTGTAAAAAGAGAAGAATTGGGTGGTGAAGTAGATGAAGGCTAGTAAGTACAGAGATATGACTAATGAGGAATTGAATGATGAGTTAATTGAATTGAAAGGTGAACTGTTCAATCTTCGATTTCAACTAGCTACCGGCCAGTTAGAAAACCCAATGAGGATCCGGGAAGTCAAAAGGGATATAGCTCGTGTTAAGACAATTTTGCGTGAACGGGAGCTGAAAGCTGCCGATATGTAAAATAAATAAAGGTTGCTTTCATTGTAAAACGAGAAGGGAGGAACGATGAGTGGCCCAGAAGGTTCGTGGAAGAAGAAAGGTGCGAGTTGGGACTGTTGTGAGTGATAAGATGGATAAGACAGTAGTTGTGGCCGTTGAAACCTTGGTTAAGCATAAACTATATGGCAAATTTGTAAAACGTACCAAGAAATTTAAAGCTCATGACGAAAATAACGAATGTCGCATTGGCGATAAGGTAAGAATTATGGAAACACGGCCGCTTAGCAAGGATAAACGGTGGAGAGTGGTCGAAATAGTCGAGAAAGCTCAATAGTTCAATTATATATGCATAAAGGGAGGAGGGAACAAAGATGGTGCAGCAACAAACCCGCCTGAAAGTAGCTGATAACACCGGAGCAAAAGAAATTATGTGCATCAGGGTGTTAGGGGGTTCAATGCGAAAATACGGAAATATTGGGGATGTCATTGTAGCATCTGTTAAAAATGCAGCGCCCGGCGGCGTTGTTAAGAAAGGCGATATAGTTAAGGCTGTTATTGTTCGCACAAAGAAGGGTGTAAAAAGACCTGATGGTTCTTATATAAAATTCGACGATAACGCAGCTGTTATTATAAACGAGGCGAAGCAACCCAGGGGAACCCGAATCTTTGGTCCTGTAGCCAGGGAATTGAGGGAAAAAGACTACATGAGGATCGTGTCCCTTGCCCCTGAGGTATTATAGGTAAGGAGGTGGCTGAAATGGCGGTTCGGAGAAAACTCCATGTGCGAAGAGGCGATACTGTAGAGGTTATATCCGGAAAAGACAGGAATGTTCGCGGCAAAGTTATTGCAGCGTTTCCTAAGGAAGGAAAAGTACTCGTTGAGAATGTAAATATGGTTTCCGTTCACCAAAGGCCGCGTGGAATGGATCAGCCAGGAGGAATAATTCGCAGAGAAGCGCCCATCTATGCCAGCAAAGTTATGTTGGTTTGCAATAAATGCAACGAAAGGACACGCGTCGGCCGAAAAATATTGGAAGATGGGAAAAAAGTTAGAGTATGCAAAAAATGCGGTGAGACTTTTAATGACTAGCTTTTGTGAAGGGAGGGAAGTGTCATGCCACGATTAAAGGAATTATATAATGAATCCGTTGTTCCAGCCATGATGGAGAAGTTCGGATATAAAAATTCAATGGAAGTACCTAAGCTAAATAAGGTAGTCATTAATATGGGTGTAGGAGATGCAAAGGAGAATCCCAGGTTTTTAGAAGCTGCTATGGAGGATTTGGCGGCTATTACCGGACAAAAACCCGTAGTCACCACAGCAAAAAAATCAGTAGCATCATTTAAGCTGAGAGCTGGTATGAAAATAGGAACCAAGGTTACGCTGCGCGGAGATCGGATGTACGAATTTTTGGATCGCCTATTTAATGCTGCTCTCCCACGGGTTCGAGATTTCCGGGGAACATCTCCAAACTCATTTGATGGACGTGGCAATTATGCACTGGGCATAAGAGAACAGTTAATATTTCCGGAAATAAACTATGATAAGGTTGAAAAGGTAAGAGGTATGGACGTTATAATAGTTACAACCGCAAAGACTGACGAAGAAGCGAAAGAATTACTGGCATTGCTAGGAATGCCGTTTGCAAAACAGGAGTAAGGAGGGGAAGTGTGTGGCAAAAAAGTCAATGATTGCTAAGCAACGCCGCAAACCCAAGTATTCAACCAGAGCTTACAATCGCTGCCGTTTGTGCGGACGTCCTCACGCATACTTGAGAAAATTCGGGGTATGTCGTATATGTTTCAGAGAATTGGCATATAAAGGTCAGATCCCTGGCGTGAAGAAGGCAAGCTGGTAAGCCGGACAGACAGGAAGGAGGTAAAATATATGGTGACCGATCCAATTGCTGATATGCTTACACGTATTCGCAATGCTTTGATTGTGAAACATGAAACGGTTGAAATTCCTGCATCTAATATGAAAAGAGCAATTGCAAAGATATTGCTCCAGGAAGGTTATATAAAAGGTTTTACCGAGATCGATGATGGCAAGCAGGGTATTATAAGGATAGTTTTGAAATATGGTCCTAATGGTCAGCGGGTTATAACCGGGCTAAAAAGGATAAGCAAACCCGGTTTGAGAGTATATGCTAAGAAGGATCAGATTCCCAAGGTTTTGGGAGGATTGGGTATTGCAATCATTTCTACATCCAGAGGAGTTATGACCGACAAGATGGCGAGAGAGGAAGGACTGGGTGGCGAAGTGCTCTGTTATATCTGGTAATTATACTTTAGCAAATTGGAGGTGTGCAGCAAGATGTCTAGGATAGGCAAGCGTCCTGTGGCTATTCCGGCTGGCGTTACCATTAACGTTAGTGACGACAATCTGGTTACGGTAAAAGGCCCAAAAGGACAACTAAGCCAACAAATTCATAAGAACATCAAAGTCTTGGTTGATGACAATGAGGTAAGGGTGGAACGTCCTGCTGACGATAAATTTAATAAGTCCCTCCATGGTTTGAGCCGGACATTAATCTATAACATGGTAGAAGGTGTAACCAAAGGCTTCCAAAAGAATCTGGAACTTGTCGGAGTTGGATACAGGGCTCAAAAACAGGGGAATAAACTTGTATTGACAGTAGGATACTCCCATCCGGTTGAGATAAATGAAGAAGCTGGTGTAGAATTTGAAGTACCAGCACCGAACAGGATTATTGTCAAAGGAATTGATAAGCAAAAGGTAGGCGCTTTGGCTTCCAAAATAAGAAGCGTAAGGCCGCCGGAGCCATATAAAGGCAAAGGAATTAAATACGAAAACGAACGAATCCTGCGTAAAGTAGGAAAGGCCGGCAACTGATAGGGGAAGGAGTGAAACAGGGTGATTAAAACCGTGGATAGAAATGTTGCAAGGAAAGTTCGGCATAAGCGCTTAAGAAAGAAGATTTCAGGCACGGAAATCAGGCCTCGGTTAAACGTGTATAAAAGCTTAAAGCACACTTATGTACAGATAATAAATGATGAAATAGGGCATACCCTGGTATCAGCTTCCACCCTTGACCCGGAGCTGAGGGACAAAATAAGCGGCAAAACAAAGAAGGAGGCTGCCAGGATGGTTGGAGAACTAGCAGCCAAACGGGCTTTGGAAAAAGGGATAAAGACCGTGGTTTTTGACCGGGGAGGCTATATTTATCATGGAAGAGTGCAGGAAGTAGCGGCTGGAGCGCGAGAAGCCGGACTGGAGTTTTAAAGGAGGGTAATGCATGCAGCGAATAGATGCGAGTACATTAGACCTTAAGGAACGGGTTGTAAGTATAAATCGCGTATCTAAGGTAGTAAAAGGGGGTAAAAATTTCAGGTTCAGCGCCGTAGTTGTAGTTGGCGACGAGAACGGACATGTAGGCGTAGGACTTGGAAAGGCTGTAGAGATTCCCGATGCAATCAGAAAGGGCATCGAGAATGCGAAAAAGCAAATGATTAAAGTCCCCATTGTTAACACTACTATTCCTCATGATGTCATTGGCAAATTTGGTTCAGGAAGAGTACTCATGCTACCGGCAAGTGAAGGTACGGGAGTTATTGCAGGCGGACCTGCCCGTGCTGTATTGGAGCTTGCTGGAATCCGCGATATTTTGACAAAGTCAATAGGTTCAAACAATCCTATTAACATGGTCTATGCTGTAATAGAAGGTCTTTCAAAATTAAAGACCGCTGAGGAAGTAGCCAAACTTCGCGGAAAAAAAGTTGAAGAGATCTTAGGTTAAGGGGGTATGTGACTGATGGCCAAATTAAAGGTAACTCAAGTTCGAAGCACTATTGGCTGTAAAGATGACCAAATTGCAACCGTGAAGGCCCTGGGCTTGAGGAAAATAGGTAGTGAGAAGATCCATGAGGATACCCCAACGATACGCGGAATGATAAAAAAAGTGGAACATCTGGTAAGTGTTGAAGAAATAGAGGAGTAGAAGGAGGTGTATCAGGTGAAATTACATGAACTGAGAGCTCCGGAAGGCGCTAACAGTACCCCTAAACGAAAAGGAAGGGGAACTGGTTCTGGACTTGGTAAAACAGCAGGTCGTGGTCACAAGGGACAGAAAGCCAGGAGCGGCGGTGGTGTACGTCCAGGGTTTGAGGGCGGACAGATGCCGTTGAGCAGACGTGTTCCCAAAAGAGGATTTACTAATATATTCTCCAAGGTTTATACTTAACNNTTACTAATATATTCTCCAAGGTTTATACTATAGTAAATGTTAGTGAACTGGAGATTTTTGAACCTGGTACGGTTATCACACCTGAGCTATTAAAAGAGAAAGGTGTCATAAAGAAGATAAATGATGGTGTTAAGATATTGGGGAACGGTGAGCTGACCAAGAACCTGACGGTTAAGGCTCACAAGTTTAGCAAAGCAGCCCAGCAAAAGATTGAAGCTGTGGGAGGAAAGGCAGAGGTGATATAAAATGTGGAACACCTTTAAAAATGCCTGGAAGATAGAAGACCTGAGAAAAAAGATGGTTTATACGCTGTTAATGCTGTTTGTGTATAGGGTAGGAAGCTTTATACCCGTACCGGGCATTGACAGCAGCTATATGCAGAGTTTAGTCAGTGGAAACACTTTATTGGGGCTACTTGATATTATTTCAGGGGGTGCCTTTGCAAACTTTACTGTATTTGCAATGGGTATAACTCCTTATATCAATGCATCAATTATTATGCAGCTGTTAACAGTTGCTATTCCCAGGCTTGAGCAGCTGGCTCAGGAGGGCGAGGAGGGCAGGAAGAAAATTGCCCAGTATTCACGTTATCTGACCGTAATACTTGCCTTTGTACAGGCAATTGGTATTACGTACGGACTTGCCCAGGGTGCATTGAAGAATCAATCCATACTGGGATATATCATAGTCGCCCTGACATTGACTGCCGGTACAGCTTTCCTTATGTGGCTGGGCGAGCAGATTACCGAGAATGGAATAGGTAATGGAATATCACTGATTATATTTACCAGTATAATATCCAGGCTTCCGATAGCCGTTGTATCATTGTGGCAGCTTGCATTTGTTACAAAGACGATGAGCCCATGGAGCTTGCCTGTTATTGTGATATTTGCAGTATTGATGATAGCCGGGGTAATATTTGTGGATTCCGGAGAAAGGAGGATACCGGTACAGTATTCAAAACGTGTTGTGGGGCGCAGAGTGTACGGCGGGCAGTCGACACATATTCCTATAAAGGTTAATTCATCCGGTGTATTGCCCATTATATTTGCGGTTTCCATCCTGTCCCTGCCTCAAATAATTGCCCAGTTTTTCCCTGGGAGCGGATTCTATACATGGGTAGACAGATACTTTGATCAGAGGGGTTCTCTTTACGGGGTATTATATGCTCTATTTATTA
>LFTM01000071.1 GCA_001513505.1 Clostridiales bacterium DTU092
CAGTATACTGGATAAGGCTTGTCGTTGCCCATACCGGTGAGCAGTATTCCTCCGGTTTCTGCTTGTTTATATATCTCCCTGATGGCTGTTGCAGTCCAATTGGCATTTTCTTTAAATTCAAGGGGATTTCTCCTTATTGTAAGAGCTCTGGTGGGACAAAGGGTTACACATCTATGGCAGTTTACACATTTTGAATCATCTGCCAAAACCCGGTCTTCTTCTGTGTCATATGTGTGAGCAAGATTAGCACACTGTCTTACACAAACCTGGCACCGTATACAGCGTTCATCGTTTCTTTCAATAATGAATTCCGGCGTAAGAAAGCTTAAACTCATATACTTTCAACTCCTTCCAGTAATGCAATTACCGGCTCTCCGCACATTGGAGCCCATACCCTGTCGGGTTTGGGACATATTACCCTGATTGCCGATTCTTCGCTGGCAATGTACACAAAATCATCCTTGACTGCTGCCACCAGTGAACGAAGTTTTATCCTGTCGTTTAAAGCGACGATCCCGTTTTTGCTTCCCAATATTATCGAAAAGGGGCCGTTGATCAGGGCACTGCCGTATACGGCTCTTATGGATTTCATTAACTCCCGTTTTTTCCGGTCCATTCTTTCTATTTCGTCCCACAGGGGCGCTGCCATAGCGGTCAAAGCAATTTCCAGCGGTAGCCTGTGCTTTCTGTATAGAAGATCAAACATGTAGGTGATGACTTCTGTATCGGTCTGAAGAGTGCATTTGTAGCCGTACATTTTAAGCCATCTCTTGTTTGCATCATAAGAAGAGATCTCGCCGTTGTGAACAACCGACCAGTCAAGCAGCGTGAAAGGATGGGCACCTCCCCACCAGCCGGGGGTGTTTGTTGGGAACCTGCCGTGCGCCGTCCATATATACGCCTTGTATGTGTCCAAC
>LFTM01000039.1 GCA_001513505.1 Clostridiales bacterium DTU092
TACTATTAATAAACCGCGGTTCATATGTACAATAATTGTTTCCGCTATTATTTTGGTTTTAATGTTTGGCCTTCCTTTCTGGCTTGAGGATGTCTTGTATCCTCCTTATCATATACAGGATTTTTCGTCCGGGCACCTGGAGATGTATTTTGATATAGGTGAAGAGCACGACGTTCCATGGTATTATCTGGCGGCTGTTGATAAGGCGGAGGAGGTATCCGGAGACAGTATCGATCCTCAGCGTGCCGGCCGGATTGCCATACATTTGCGAGGTATCCGGAATGCGGAACAGCTTGATGATTTATTGAAAGAGTACAGGGACGATAAAAAGTTTTTAAAAGAAGTAAAAAATCAGGTCAAAAGATTTAAAGTTTTAAAGCATATTTATGAGGACAAGGTTTTTCCCATCGCCCAGGGGTATGAATACAGCTACAAGGACGGATTCGGTGATCCGCGTACCTATGGAGGGGACCGGAGTCATGAGGGTATCGACATAATGTGTGATAAAGAAGTTCCGGTTGTATCGGTATGTGATGGGGTTGTGGAGAAAAAAGGATGGCTGGAGCTTGGGGGATGGCGTCTGGGAATCCGGGGAGATGATGGTATATATTATTACTACGCCCATTTTTCCAGATATCATGAGGATATTCAGGAAGGCAGCAGGGTACGGAAAGGTCAGGTTATAGGCTATGCCGGAGACTCGGGTTATGGAGGGGAAGGCACTACAGGCAAGTTTGCACCCCATCTTCACTTTGGGATGTATGAGGGCAGGGGTGAAGTGGCGGTCAATCCCTATCCATTTCTGAAAGCATGGGAGAAATCAAAAGTTCCGGCCCGATGAAGATTACATAAACCAACTCCGGGTTAACTTTGGTGGCGATACCGTGAATGTTCGTGAAGCCATAAAGATACGGAGAACCATAAGGGAATGCAAGCAGGAAAGAATTCCGCTAGTAATACTTGAGAAACCGACAGTATCTTAATAAATAAGGTAAGGAGCGTAAGTCCATGATAAGCGACAGAGTTAAAAAAGGTATAGAAAAAGCACCCCACCGGTCTTTGTTTAAAGCTATGGGGTACACCGATGAGGAGCTTAACCGGCCGCTGATAGGGGTGGTAAATTCCCATAACGAGGTGGTTCCCGGGCATATCCATCTTGATACCATTGCCCGGGCGGTTAAAGACGGAATACGGATGGCCGGAGGCACACCCATTGAGTTTTCCGTCATCGGGGTGTGCGATGGAATTGCTATGAATCATGTGGGTATGAAATACTCCCTGGCCTCCAGGGAACTGATAGCTGACAGTATCGAGTCCATGGCCGTCGCCCATGCATTTGACGGTCTGGTTTTGATCCCCAACTGCGATAAAATTGTGCCGGGCATGCTTATGGCCTGTGCCAGGATAAACATACCTGCTGTTTTAATAAGCGGGGGACCGATGCTGGCAGGGAGAAAGGGAGATCGTGTACTGGATTTAAATTCGGTATTTGAAGGCGTTGGAGCGGTAAGCGCCGGCAGGATGACCGAGGAAGAGCTGAAGCAGATAGAGGAATGTGCCTGTCCGGGATGCGGCTCCTGTTCGGGTATGTTCACGGCAAATTCCATGAACTGTTTATCAGAAGTCCTGGGGATGGCGTTACCCGGAAATGGTACCATACCTGCGGTGTATGCCGAACGGATACGGCTGGCAAAGAAAGCCGGAATGAAGATTATGGAACTGGTTGAAAAGGATATCCGTCCCAGGGACATTTTGAAGGCGGAGGCCTTTGAAAACGCATTAACGGTGGACATGGCTCTTGGCTGTTCTACCAATTCGGTGCTTCACTTAACGGCCATTGCTTACGAGGCAGGAGTTGACATAGATCTGGATATAATAAACAGCATAAGCCAGCGTACGCCCAACCTTTGCAGGCTGAGCCCTGCAGGGCCTTACCACGTTGAGGATCTGTATGCTGCAGGCGGTGTACAGGCGGTTATGAAAGAACTTTCCAAAAATGATCTGCTGCACCTTGATCTTTTAACGGTTAGCGGATGCAGCCAGGGCGAAAATATATCCGGCGCTAATGTTTTGGATCATGAGGTAATAAGACCTATTGATAATCCATACAGTGCAACCGGCGGGATAGCGGTGCTTAAAGGAAATCTTGCTCCCGATGGTGCCGTGGTTAAACGGGCTGCGGTAGCTCCTGAGATGATGGTACACCAGGGACCTGCCAGGGTTTTTAACTCGGAAGAAGAAGCCTTTGATGCTATACTGAATGGTCGGATCAATAAGGGTGATGTTGTGGTTATCCGCTATGAACGTCCTAAGGG
>LFTM01000154.1 GCA_001513505.1 Clostridiales bacterium DTU092
ATATAAACCGTTCTCCCTGTCGTTTAAAGGATATCATTGAGATGTTTGTTGATACCGGTGTAGGTAAGGATGGATACTCAATTATAGGTCAGGGACGGGTTGAGGAAATTCTTAGTATGCATTCTGAAAGCCGAAGGGAGATCTTTGAAGAAGCTGCCGGTATAATGAAGTACAAACTGCGTAGAGAAGAAGCCCAAAGGAAACTTCAAAAAGCACATGAGAACCTGGTGCGGGTAGAAGATATTCTTGCCGAATTGCATCAGCAGCTCACTCCTTTGGAATCCCAGGCTCGTATAGCACAACAGTATTTGGATCTCCGGGAACGCTTAAAGATTTTGGAGATCAACAGGTTTGTTGCTCAATATAACCGGTATGTTAACAGGATAAAGGGAATAAAGGATCAGATTGAGCTTATTGATGGTGATATAATCAATCATAAAGAGCAGCTTAGTAATGATGAACAGGCAAAGTATGAACTACAGGATAAACTTGAAAGTTTACAAAAAGATATTGAGAGATATAATGAATCCCGGCACAGCCTGATTCAAAAGATTGAAAGTGCAAAAAGCGAGAAAAGATTAATACATGAAAAAATAAACCAATACATAAGGGATAACCAGAGATTAAAGACCGAAATACGGGAACATGAGGAGTATATAAGGCAAAATGAGTCCAGGATAGATTTCTTCCGTCAGGAGAAGCAGGCAAATGATGAAATCCTTAAGGTGAAGAAAACGGAATTAAGTGAATTGAACTCCGGATTAAACCGGGTTCAGGACGAGCTGGACAACAGACAGCAGCTGGCCGAGAATCAGCGCAGAGGCGTTGTCCGGATTATTAATAGAATTGCTGAATACAGGAATAATATTGTAAAGAATCAAACCAGAAGTGAGAATATATTAGAAAGCTATAACAATACCAGAAAACTGATTGATTTAAGAACCGATGAAAAAGCCAGACTTGAATCCAGCGAAAAACAAATAAAGGATAGATTAAATAATATACGAGCTGAAAAAGATAGTATAATAAGTCAATGCAACGATTTAAAAGCAAAAATTAACAGTAATAGGGAAGTTGTTGATAGATACCGCAAAGCCATCCAGACCGGAAAACAAAGGTTGGAGGGATTGAGGTCAAGGTATCAGCTGCTTAACGATATGAGTATAACTTATGAGGGATTCAGCAGAGCCATTTATCGTATTGTTGCAGAAAGCAGGCGTAACAAACTATTGGCGAATAAAATATGCGGGGTGGTGGCTGAACTTATTGAAGTACCTAGAGAATATGAACTTGCTATCGAAATAGCTTTGGGAAACAGCCTTCAACATATTGTTACCGAGTCTGAAGAGGACGCAAAATACTTAATTGAGTTTTTAAGAAAAAACAAATATGGCCGGGCAACTTTTCTCCCGATATCATCCGTTCGGCCAAGGGGCCTGACCAGAAAAGAGAAAGAAGCCCTGAACTTGCCAGGGTGTGTAGGTATAGCCTCACAACTTATACAATTTGATCCCAGATATACGGATATATTTGAAAATCTCCTTGGAAGGGTTGTTATAACCGAGACGCTGGATCATGCCATAGCTATGGCAAAAAAATTTGGCTATACTTTCAGAATAGTGACCTTACAAGGAGATGTTCTGCATCCCGGAGGTTCAATAAGCGGTGGCAGCAGTGAGCAAAGAAATACAGGCCTGCTCGGCAGAAAACGGGAAATGTCCGAGCTCCAGCAAGCTATAAGAGATGAAGAAAACTCAATTGCCCGTGATCAGACAAAGCTCAGTGAGAAGGAAAAAGAATGTGAGGAGCTGGAGCTTGAATTGAGCAGGAATGAGGATAGATTGCAGCAGCAGGAGCTTATAAGAACTGCTGAAGAGGAAAAAGCTCTGCACATAGCTAATGAATTGAGAAAAATAAATAAAGAGTTGGCGGAATTACACAGTAAAGCCAATAAGTTGAATGATGAACTGAAACTTGTTCAGGAATTGATTGACAACCAGCTTAAAGAGGTTAACCGGCTTGAAGAACAAAATGCCGGCGTTCAGAATGTGCTGGAAAGCATGGACATTGACTTAAAGGAAAGTATAAAACAAAAAGAAAAGCTGGAAAGCCAGATTGCCGAGATACGGGTGGAACTGGCTTCTCTGGAACAAAAAGGAACTGCTGTAAGCCAGCAAATACTGTATCTTGAATCGGATGTAAACCGGAACAAAGAAAGTATCGGCAGGAAGCTTGAACTTATAAAAATAAATTCAAATGAAGTAGAAAAGCAAAAAGATGCCCTGAACCTCCATCAAAAAGATATTGAGTACTGGCAGAATGAGATCGATAAGCTGTGCACCTTACTAAGAAACAAAGAAGAGGAAAAGAATGAGTATAACGATCAGATGAAAGCTCTGGACCAGAGAATAAAAAAATTAACAGAAGCCATAGGATCTATAACTGACAAAAAACATCGTTTTGAGGTTCAGTTATCCAGACTGGAGGCAGAACTGGAAAATCTTCTCAATAATATGTGGGATGAGTATGGGATTACTTACAACAGTGCCCTTGACTATGTGGATGACAGTATAAAAATGAATAACATCAACGTAGAGATCCAGAGTATAAAAGAAAAAATTGCGGCTCTTGGGGAAGTAAATATAAATGCAATTGATGAGCTAAAGAGAGTTAGAGAACGCTACAGATTCCTTGAAATGCAAAGAAGCGATCTCATTGAGGCTAAAGAGGATCTGAGCAGGGTTATAAGACAAATTACAAAGCAAATGGAAGATAAATTTGCCCAGGAATTTGAACAAATTAATCGGCATTTTCAGGAAGTATTTACAAAGCTTTTTGGTGGTGGTACGGCTCGTTTGATNNAGTTTGATCCTCGAGGATCAAACTGATATACTGAACAGTGGCATTGAAATTGTAGCCCAGCCACCCGGCAAAAAACTGCAGAATATTTCGCTGCTTTCAGGCGGAGAAAAGGCGTTGACAGCCATAGCCATATTGTTTGCTATTTTAAAACGAAAGCCAACTGCATTCTGCGTGCTGGACGAGATTGAAACCTCATTGGATGAAGGTAATCTGGACAACTTAGGTCAATTTATAAAAGAGTTTTCAAAAGATACTCAGTTTATTGTTGTAACCCATAGACGAAACACTATGCAGGTTTCCGATGTACTGTATGGTATCGTCATGGAAGAGAAGGGCGTGTCGAATCTTGTTTCGGTCCGTTTGGAGGATAGAGCAAGCTGATTTGTTCAATATGCTTGATGAAGGAGAGTAGTCATAGGTATGGGAAAAATAGGTTTATTTGAAAGGCTTAAATCAGGTTTAAACAAAACCCGGGACAGTATAACGGCCCGGATAGATCAGCTTATAAAATACCATAATGAGGTTAATGATGATCTGTTTGAGGAACTGGAAGAACTGCTTATATTGGCAGACGTAGGGGTAAATACTTCAATACAGTTGATAGACCAAATACGAAACCGCGTTAAGGATGAAAAGATAAGAGAAGCTGAGAAGGTTAAAGATATTTTGAAGGAAGAAATAATGCGTATACTAGGATATAATGAAGAGGATTTTATCCTTAAGTCACCATCTGTTCTGCTTGTTGTTGGGGTAAATGGGGTGGGTAAGACCACTACTATCGGGAAACTCGCCCATATATACCAGAATCAAGGTAAGAAAGTGCTGGTAGCAGCCGGAGATACTTTCCGGGCGGCAGCCATTGAGCAGCTGGAAATATGGGCAAATCGTGCAGGATGCCAGATCGTACGGCATACTGAGGGTGCAGATGCAGGGGCGGTTGTTTTTGATGCCATACAGGCCGCAAAGGCCCGGGAAATGGATATACTTATATGTGACACTGCCGGCAGGCTGCATACTAAAAAGAATTTAATGAATGAACTTGAAAAAATTAATCGGATTATTGAACGGGAATTTGCCGAAGCGCAAAAAGAGGTCCTGCTGGTGCTGGACGCTACAACAGGCCAAAATGCAGTTTCCCAGGCAAAACTATTTAAGGAAAGTGTCGATGTAACCGGTATTGTAATGACAAAGCTGGATGGTACGGCAAAGGGCGGGATCGTTGTTGCCATAAAAAACGAACTTGATATACCCATCAGGTTTATTGGAGTTGGAGAAAGTATGGATGACCTACAGCCGTTTGATTCAAAAAGCTTTGTCGATGCCCTGTTTGATGATATGTGATGCTGAAAATTGATGAGCCCTCTGTGCAACATAATATATTATAAAAGAAAAATAAATTCATACTTGATTTAAAATCTTTTCCATAGTATAATCATCGCTGTAAAGCAAAAATACTTTACAGCAGGGGGATATATGGAAAAATTAGCCGAAATGGCAATTTTGTTGGATATATATGGTGAATTATTGACATCAAAACAGCGTGACATGCTGGATCTTTACTATAACCATGATCTTTCTCTGACCGAGATAGCTGAGACCCATAACATAAGCAGACAGGGTGTCCATGATCTGATAAAAAGGGGAGAGCAGTCCCTGTATAAGCTGGATAAAAAGCTAAATTATTACATGAAATGGTCTCAGTTGGAGGAAGGTATAAAAAGTATAAATGAAACACTGGAATATATATGTAAGTTATCCGATGATGATTTTGCAGAGTGTCCGGACAGAATAAGACGGATGGTTCTTGATATTCGTCAGAGACTTTTGAAGCTTGGTGATACATGGATTGGGAGGTAAGATGATGGCATTCGAAGGATTGGCGGACAAACTACAGGCAGCCTTAAAGCGCTTAACAGGTAAAGGGAAACTGAATGAGAGAGACGTAAAGGAAGCAATGCGTGAAGTAAGGCTGGCTCTTCTCGAAGCCGATGTTAACTATATTGTGGTCAAGGATCTTGTGAAAAGAATCACCGAGCGAGCGGTAGGGCAGGAAATAATGCAAAGCCTGACCCCCGGGCAGCAGGTTATTAAAATTGTAAACGAAGAACTTACTGCACTGATGGGTGGGACACAAAGCAAAATCAATCTTGTACCGAATCAGCCTACCGTAATTATGATGGTAGGGCTGCAGGGTTCAGGAAAGACTACTACGGCTGCCAAGCTGGCCGGACATTTAAAAGGCCAGGGAAGAAATTCGTTGTTGGTAGCCTGTGATATATATCGCCCGGCTGCAATAAAGCAGCTTCAGGTAGTGGGTGAAAGGGTTGACGTTCCGGTATTTGAACGGGGACAAAAAGATCCCGTTAAGATTGCAAAAGAAGCTTTGGCATTGGCAAAAAAGGAACAGAAGGATGTCGTTATAATTGATACTGCCGGAAGGCTGCACGTAGATGAGGAATTGATGGATGAACTGTCAAGGCTTAAAGCCGAGGTAAAACCCCATGAAATACTTCTTGTGGTCGATGCCATGACAGGTCAGGATGCCGTGAATGTAGCCAAAAGTTTCAACGAAAGACTGGGACTTGATGGGGTTGTGCTTACCAAACTTGATGGAGATACCCGTGGTGGTGCAGCTCTGTCGGTTAAAGCTGTTACAGGTAAACCCATTAAATTTGTGGGAACCGGTGAGAAGTTGAATGACTTTGAGCCATTTTATCCTGACAGAATGGCGTCGCGGATTCTTGGAATGGGGGATATACTTACCCTTATTGACAGAGCTCAGGCGGCAATTGATGAGAAAAAGGCTGAAGAGTTAGAAAAGAAACTCAGGAAGCAGCAGTTTACTCTTGAGGATTTTTTAGAACAGATGCAGCAGCTGAAGAATATGGGTTCCTTAAGCGATATTGTAGGTATGCTGCCGGGTATTGACATGCGCAAGCTTTCTGCTGCAGGCGGATTAGACGAGAAGGAACTGGTAAGAACCGAAGCCATCATTCAATCCATGACACGTGAAGAAAGAAGAAATCCTTCGATTATTAATGCCAGCCGGAAGAGACGAATTGCTATGGGCAGCGGAACCAGGGTACAGGACGTAAACAGGCTTTTGAAATCATTCGAGCAGTTTAGAAAAATGATGAAACAGATGTCTAATATCGAAAGATCGATAAAACGGGGAAGATTTCAATTTCCATTTATGTAGCTTATAACTGGTTATTTTTTGCCAGTTATCAGATAAAAATAATCAAAACAACGGAGGTGGAATTGTGGCGGTAAAAATAAGGCTGAAGAGAATGGGTGCCAAGAAAGCTCCCCATTATCGTGTGGTAGTGGCCGACTCCAGGTCACCACGAGACGGGAGGTTTATTGAAGAAATAGGCTACTATAATCCAGTTGCCAAACCTGAAGAGATCAAAATTGATGTTGAGAAGGCCAAAAGCTGGCTCAGCAAAGGCGCCCAGCCTACAGATACGGCAAGGGCACTGCTGAAGAAATGTGGAGTAATATAATGCTTAATCACTGTAGTGAGGGGTGTTATTAATGGGCGAATTAGTCAAATTCATAGCGCAATCCTTAGTTGATAATCCCGAACAGGTGAGCGTAAATGAGGTACAGGGGGAGCAATCAATAATAATAGAATTAAGAGTTGCTCCTGAAGATATGGGTAAGGTAATTGGAAAACAAGGACGAATTGCAAAGGCCATCAGGACTATTGTTAAGGCTGCAGCTATTAAAGAGAAAAAGAAGGTTATGGTGGAAATTATTTAGGACTGTAAAGCAGTTCGGGTTGAAGTATAATCTAAAGTTTATGATTACTGCCGGAAATCCCACCTTCTTGTAAGGTGGGAAAAGGCACATTAATGGGGTTCGTTGCTTTAGGAGGTTCAGTGCCAATGGAATTGCTTAAATACCTTTCAGTTGGATATGTTCTAAAACCGCATGGCGTCAGAGGCGCGCTAAAGGTAGAACCCCTTACCGATAATATGTACAGATTTGACTACTTGGACCAGGTTTTTTTAAAAAAAGGCAACAATCAATACAGGCCGGTAAAAATCGAAGACAGAAAATATGGTAAAAATTTTGTCATATTAAAATTGGAAGGATATGAAGACAGAAATCAATCCGAAACTCTACGGGGTGAATATCTATGGGTTCCAAGGGAAAATGCGGTAGCTCTTCCCGAGGATACCTACTATATAGCTGACATTATAGGTTGCTCCGTTGAAACCAGCAACGGGCAATTGCTTGGACATATTGTCAGGGTGTTAAAGACCGGAAGTAATGATGTGTATATAGTCAGGGATAAAAGCAAAAACGAAATACTTATACCTGCACTTAAAAAGGTAGTCAATAAAATTAACCTGGTGGATAGGAAGATAATTGTAAAAGCAGAGGAGATGGAGGGGTTATTGACCGATGAAGATTGATGTACTTACTCTTTTTCCCGAGATGTTTGACCCCATACTATCCTCCAGCATTATCGGTAGGGCTGTAAATAACGGGATAATACAGATAGATGTATATAATATAAGAGATTTTGCAAGAAATAAACATAAGCAGGTGGATGATTATCCCTACGGCGGGGGGCATGGAATGATACTTGCACCCCAGCCATTGTTGCCCGCCATTGGCCATGTTCTTTCCAAAAGTAATGCGGACAGAAGCACGGTTATCTATATGTCTCCCCAGGGGAAAGTCTTAAATCAGGATATGGCCAGGTGTCTGGCTCAGGAACCCCATATCGTTGTGTTGTGTGGTCACTATGAAGGAGTAGATCAAAGAGTAATCGATAAGTTTGTAGACATCGAGATTTCCATAGGTGATTACGTCCTAACCGGTGGGGAGATTCCCACTATGGTGCTGGTGGATTGTGTAGCCCGTCTTGTGCCGGGTGTATTGGGTAATCCGGAATCTATAAAGGACGAATCTTTTTCAAGAGGATTGCTGGAGTATCCTCAATATACACGGCCGCAGGAATATGAGGGATATACTGTACCGGAAGTTTTGTTATCAGGTAATCACCGGGAGATTGAAAGATGGAGATTGAAAGAGAGTCTGCGGAATACTTTAAAAAAACGACCCGATCTGTTAAAAGAAGCTGAATTGTTGCCCCATGAGATAGAGCTGCTTAGGGAGATTCAGCAGGAGATGGATGTTCTCTGATAATGGAAAATTGTTTATTGCTATCGATGATGCTATATGCTATAATTTACGTTGTTGTTGCAGATGATACAATGATTTGGTTTTACATGAAGGTGTTTTGAGCGGGAAGGAGGTTGAACGAAATTATGGATGTTATTAAAATGATAGAGAATCAACAGCTCCGTGACGACATCCCCGAGTTTAATGTCGGTGACACCGTAAGGGTTTTTGTTAAGGTAGTGGAAGGGAACCGGCAGAGACTTCAAGCATTTGAAGGAGTTGTTATTCAAAGGAAAAACGGTGGAATAAATGAAACCTTTACAGTACGAAGAGTTTCCTACGGCGTTGGAGTAGAGAGAACTTTTCCCGTACACTCTCCTATGATTGATCGGATTGAGGTAATCAGGAGAGGAAAAGTACGTAGAGCTAAACTGTTCTACCTAAGGAACAGAGTTGGTAAAGCCGCAAGGATAAAGGAAAAAAGGTTCTGAATTTGATAATATGGGACTGTCATCAGTCCCATATTGCATTGATGTATGTTGATTTTTTTGCGGATGGGTGGATTAACTGTGAAAAAGAAGAAAAGTGAAATTATTGAGTGGCTGGAATCAATTGCTATTGCCCTTTTGATTGCCTTTTTGTTTCGATTTTTTGTATTTGATGTAGTACTGGTTGAAGGCGAATCTATGAGTCCTACCTTATCCTCGGGAGATCGAATTATTGTAAGCAAACTTAGCTACAAGTTTGATAAGCCCAAATATAAGGATATTGTAGTGTTTAAAAACCCTGATAATCCTAAGGTCAGGTATATAAAGAGGGTGGTAGGAGCAGAAGGTGATAGCGTTGAGATTAAAAACGGGGAAGTCTATGTAAACGATCAAAAACTTACTGAGTCGTATATATTAGAACCTACCATGGGCGATTATCCAAAAACCATTGTTCCTGAAGGAACTGTTTTTGCATTGGGAGATAATCGAAACTTTAGCCGGGATAGCAGAAATTCTCATGTCGGCTTTATACCAATGGAGAATATAATCGGCAAAGCAAAGATAAGAATTTGGCCTTTACGATTAATTACCACATTTGATTAAAGGAGACAGGGCATGGCTTTAAGGATTCACTGGTATCCGGGGCATATGAGCAAAGCCAAAAGAATAATCAAAGAGAATATCAGGCTTGTAGACCTGATTATTGAGCTGAGGGATGCACGAATACCGGGGAGCAGCATTAATCCTGAATTTGAACAATTATGCAGGAACAAGGAACGAATAGTGCTTCTTGCAAAAAGTGATTTGGCCGATCCCACAGTAACGCAGGAATGGCTTGACTTTTTTGAGACACAGAAGATTAGGGGTCTGGCCATTAATTGTCTCGACTCAACTGAGATGAACCAGTTAAAAAAATCAATAATAAAACTGGCTGAACAAAAACAAAGGATAATTAAAGAAAGAAAAGGTATTAGAAAAACCATACGTGCGATGGTTGTTGGGATCCCGAATGTTGGCAAATCGACTTTAATAAACAGGCTTGCCGGAAGCGCTAAAGCCCGTACGGAAGACAGACCGGGTGTGACAAGGGGAAAACAGTGGGTGAGAGTACATCATTTCATAGAATTGCTGGATACCCCCGGTCTTTTGTGGCCAAAAGCTGAAGATCATAATGCAATGCTCAAACTTGCTTTTGTAGGCTCAATAAGGGACGAAATTATTGATCTCGTGGAATTGGCTTACGCATTTTTGGATGTGATTATGGATAGATATCCCCAGCCTGTTGTTATGAGGTACAAGCTTGATAATACCGGGGGCTTACGGGGATATGAGATATTGGAAGCCATATGTATTAACCAGGGATGGATCCGTTCAGGTGGAACCCCTGATTTAGAAAGAGGTGCTAGGCAGCTGTTAAACGACTTCCGATCCGGCAAGCTGGGTAGGATTACCCTTGAAACCCCGTAATTCCCGCGGTTTATGATTGCTTGTCCATTTTCACCTATATCCAGTACTGGCGGTCCAGTCTTCTGTATTGAATCGCTTCAGCCAGGTGATGATCCTGTATGTTTTCGGACTTGTCCAGATCGGCTATAGTGCGGGCCACCTTTAATATCCTGATGTAGGCTCTTGCGCTTAGATTTAGCGAAACAAAGGCATTACGCATCATTTTTCTTTGCCTGGAATTGATTTTGCAGTATTTATCAATCAGCTTTGAACTGAGCTGTGAATTACAAAATATCCCATCGTTTTTATAGCGCTCGATTTGCACACGTCTTGCTCTGTTAACCCTGGATCTGATGGAAGAGGATTTCTCACTTTTACTATTCATACTCAGCTCTTCAAAGGGAATTGCAGGGACCTCTATCTGTATATCAAAGCGATCCATAAGAGGACCTGAAATTTTTCCAAGATATCTGCTAATCTGTAACGGGGTACAAAGGCATTCCCTTGTTTTATCACCGAAAAATCCACATGGACATGGATTGGCTGAACCGATTAGGGTAAATGAAGCTGGAAATGAAGCAGTGCCATTGGAACGGGATATGGTGACAACCCCGTCTTCCAGCGGTTGTCGCAGAGCCTCCAGCACATCTCTCCGGAATTCCGGCAGTTCGTCCAAAAACAGTACGCCGTGATGAGCCAGGCTGATTTCCCCGGGTTGTGGAATTCTGCCTCCGCCTACCAGAGCAGCGGTGGAAATGGTGTGATGAGGTGAGCGGAAAGGGCGGTAGTTTATAAGCCCCTCAGACGCATCAAGAAGGCCGGCGGCACTGTATATTTTTGATATTTCCAATGATTCCTCGTATGTGAGTTCCGGCAGTATTGATGGCAGTCTTCTTGCCAGCATGGTTTTACCCGAACCGGGAGGACCTATCATGATTGCATTGTGTCCACCTGCCGCTGCGATTTCAAGGGCTCGCTTTGCTCCTTCCTGACCTTTTACATCTGAAAAGTCCTCGATAATATTGGGAACAGTATTATCGTTGAGAGTATGGGCCTTTT
>LFTM01000070.1 GCA_001513505.1 Clostridiales bacterium DTU092
CTTTTTATGGATGTAACCATGGTTTATGAAATTATGCGTGAAACGTATTACCAGAAATACTACGATGTATATCCCAAAATAGTGCCTGTTGACAGTGAAAGTGTTATAAAAATCGTTCCATTATATGACCACTGTAAGTTTGATGCTGATTCGGAGTATGTAGTCACTATTATTCCTATGGACAGCTTTCATTCACTGAAGGGCGGGGAACAGTCCTGTACAAGTGTGCTGAAGCCTTCCGACGGGATACTTGAAGTGAAGCATTATTTTGAAGCCGAGCAGGAACACATCCTATTGATATCCGTCCGTACGAATGAAGACGAGGAGAAAATCGGCGCGTTTTCTGTGTATTCCCTCAAGGAAGACCTGTTCCTACGCTGGCCTTATAAGGGAGATTTACATATGCACAGCAATATGTCGGACGATAAAGAGTCCCCTGAGTTTGTGGCAGCGTCCTGCAGAAAAATCGGTTTTGATTTTATGGCCGTGACTGATCATCAGGCATATCAGCCTTCTATCCGGGCAAAGGAAGCTTTCAAAGACATTGATATTGACCTTCAAATATTCCCGGGTGAAGAAATTCATTTACCTGGTGTTGATGTACATATAGTAAATTTTGGAGGAGGTTTCAGCGTCAGCCAGTATGTACAGGAAAACGAAGAGCAATACAGGGCAGAGGTTGAGAACGTTGCAAACAGTTTGGATGACGCCCCGGCTGGTGTAAACAAACTTGAATATGCTGCCTGTGCATGGGCCTTTGATAAAATCAGGGAAAGCGGTGGGTTAGGTATATTCTGCCATCCTTACTGGGTGTTTCAGGGGCGTTACAACGTATCCCCTGTATTTACCGAGTACATGCTTGAAAAACATCCCTTTGATGCTTTTGAACTTCTGGGAATAGGCGGCCTTCAGGTTGATTCCAACATACTGCAGGTGGCTCATTACAATGAGCAGCGTGCAAAAGGCAATAAAATAGCTATTGTGGGATGCAGCGATGCCCACGGCTGTGAGCGCGGTATGGCTTTTGGATGGATATATACCATGATCTTCTCCAAGGGGCTGGAGCTGGAAGATATAAAGGAATCGATAAAGAACTACTACAGTGTGGCTGTAGAGAAATTGCCCGGTTGTCCGGCAAGGGTTTTTGGACCTTTAAGGCTGGTTAAATTGGCTCTTTTCCTCTTGCGGGAAGTATTCCCTAAACATGATGAGCTGTGTAATGAAGAAGGAAACCTGATGCTGAGATATATAAGTGGCGATAAGGATGCAGCCCAAAGGTTGAAGATGATAAAGGGCCAGACCAGCAAACTTTTGGATCATTATTGGGCTAAATAGGATATATATAAACAGCATTAACTGAATGCTAAAAACTTAAGGGACAGTATATTGCGGTTTTAGATTGATAAAGGTGTAATTGATGGAGAGCAATTACACCTTTATTCTTTTCCATTTCCCTGAATTGAACCTGAGAAGTACCAGGAAAGATCGAATCATCTGATCCATTACGAATCCGACCCATGCGCCTTGCAATCCCCATTCCAGCACATAAATGGCCAGCATGGCCAAGCCCGGGCGTATCAATAGTACGGTAAAAAATATAATTATAGCTACTGCTTTGGTATCTCCTGCTCCTCTTAATGCACCGCTCAGGATAAACTGAGAGGACTGAAAAGGTTGGGAAATAGCAACAAAGGCAAGTATCTGTTTGCCCAGGGCTAAAACTGAAGCATCATCGGTGTACATTGAAATCAAAGGTGTTCTAAACAACCAGAATGATATCCCCATCAGAATTGAAATGGTCATACCGATACGTCTGGTATATCTGCTGTATGCCTGTGCCATGTCCGGACGCTTTTTACCCAGGCTTTGTCCTACCAGAGATGTGGCTGATACCGCAAAAGCCCGGCCGTTCATAAACGATATGGATTGAATATTTGTGCATATATTGTGGGTTGCAAATGCCAGGTTGCCCAGCGAGGCAACGGCTCTGGTGTAAGATATATGACCCAGCCTTAATAACAGTTGTTCAACCATGGACGGTATGCCTATTCTGAATATGCTTTTTATAACGTTCCACTGCGGTTTAAACCCATCTTTAAACCGTAGATGAATGTATTGATCTCCACGCAAAATTGCAATTAAAGCCAGTATAAAGGCTATACACTGGCCTATAACGGTAGCAAGGGATGCCCCCGCCACTTCCATCCTGGGGAAGCCAAAATGACCGTAGATAAGCAAATAGTTGAAAATTACATTAAATATATTTGCAACAGTGTTGTAAATCATAGCTGTCTTGGAATTCCCTATACCGCGTAAAGCTGCGGTAATGGTAGTTGTTAATGCAAGAATTACAAAGCCAGTCATCTGAATTTGCAGGTAACTGGTGCCTCCGGCCAAAGTTTGGGCATCTTCCGCTCCCATAAAACGAATTATTGGCTCAGCAAAAATAAAACCGATACATGATGTAATGGCAGATAAGACAAGGGTAATCAGCAATGCCTGACGAAGAACCGTATTTGTCTTTTGATAATCGCCTTCGCCTTTATATCTTGCAATCAGAGCAGTTGCCCCTACATTCATGGACATAAAGGCAGCCATAAGTAAAAATTTTGGCTGGCTGGTAAGGCCTACAGCAGAAATTGCCCATGGCCCTAACTGGCCAACCATGATCATATCGACCATAGACACCAACTGCGTCAAAATAAACTCCATAAGAGCCGGCCAGGCTATCCGCACAATATCATTGCAAAGCATTTTAACCGTTACCTGCTCCGGCAGGAGTTTGTTTACTCTTTCTGGCTGGTCATAGATGTCCGCATCATCGCCAGGTTCCACCAAGTCTAAAGCCATCTGAACTTTTTTCTCGGGTTTACGTATAGAATTGCTGATTTTTAAGAAGTTGAGCTTAATATTCACCTTTTACAGCACACTTCCCTTAATACATGAATATTACATATATAAACAATAATAACATAAATAAATGCGGTATACAATGATAGAAAAACCTTGTTCTCTAAATTTGGTTTAAGTATTTACATTGCAGCATTAGTTTTCTTAACAGCTTTTTGCCTGAAATATGTGTGAATAACCATATAAATAACTGTAAAAGCAAGTGCCATTATAATGCGGTTTAACAGCAGTATCGCTCCATTGGCACCTACGGTTGTAAACAGTATGGTTTCTTCAATTATAGCGTGGCAGATTCCAATGAAGGTAAAAAGGATATTCAGCTGCACACGATTTATGTTTACATCCTCTTTGATCTGCATCACAACTCCTGAGCCAAAGGTAAGGCCAACCAGAAGTCCGATCGTTATACCCAGTGCAGATTCTCCCGGCAACCCGAAAAGTTTTGTTATCTTCTTTGTTTTGCTAGATATCTTTTCAAACCAACCGCTGTCCTTAAGGCATTCAATTAAAATAAAAAGAGGAATAACAATATATATCATCTTAAATATAGTATTCCAGCTTGTTTCAAGAGTTTCAGCAAATATTTTCATCCAATCCATAATACATTACACCCCCGGGATTATCAAGTTAAGAACTAAGCCGGTAGCAACTGCAGCTAAAAATCTTATACCAGCATTTAAAAAACCATTGGCCCCGCTTTTGTTCACAATGACCGTTTCCAGAATTATGGCATGACATATTGCAATTATTGAACAGCAGATAGTAATTTGTTTTGCAGTAAGTCCCAGAGGAAGCATCGCCCCTATGGCGCCATATATAGATACCTGGCCGAACAGAAGTACTAAAGCTCCTTCACCCGGCAATCCTATGTAGGACATATAGGGAGCCATAAACCCGGATACCCGTTCTAACAATCCGGAATGTTCCAGTATTTTAATTACGAAAACCGAAGGAATTATGTATTTTGAAAGCTCTATAATCAGCTTTATACCTTTTTTTGTGCCATGTGCAAATGTCTTGTTTGAAATCATACCATGTATCCTCCTGCATTAATAAACAAATTCATTATAATTTATATATATGGTGTAATCAAGTCAATTGACTTTTAGGATAACTTACCCTTAGGTAAAGCAGTTTACATTTTGAAGATGAGTTGATAACGGAAGCATATAATTAGTAAACAATGGAAAATTGATTGGAAAGGGGAATGAAAATGGACATATTAAAGAGGCCCTTTACATCGAGAAAGATTATGGAAAACACCTGGGTGATAGAAGGAGCCGGATGTTATTCTTACCTACTTATAGGCAATGAAAAGGCTATGATGGTGGATACCGGCATGAGCAAACTGAATTTAAGAGAATATGTAAAAACCATCACCTCTCTGCCGGTTATGGTTGTCAATACTCATGGACACTTTGATCATACCGGAGGAAACGGATGGTTTGAAGAGATTTATATGCATCCAAATTCTGTAGTTGACGCAAAGAGGGCTTTTCATGATGCGGATGAATATCCCTTGAATTATTCCATTCAGACTGTGAAAGAGGGGCATGTTTTTGATTTAGGAGGACGCACCTTGGAAGTAATCGAAATTCCTGCGCACAACCCTGGAAGCATAGCTTTATTGGATAAAAAATACAGGTTGTTGTTTACGGGGGATGAACTGGAGTCGGGTCAGGTATTGCTGATGGGTTTTGGGGATAACCCGCCTTCCTGCCAGACAGTTGAGCAGCATCAGCTAAATATGAAAAAGCTTAAGAAGAGGATTGATGAATTTGATTTCATTTGTCCTGCACATAACGGTACTCCCATAGACAAAAGCTATGTTGATGCGTTTATAGAAAATGACCAGAGGATAATGGATGGAATTGAAGGCAAGACCGATATTTATTCTCCTTCATTTCAGCCGGGAGTGTTTAAATTACCCCATATAGAATATGTACGTCGTTCGGAACATAAAGGAAGCGCTGTTGTATACGACATACGGAGAATTTTCATGGCAAAATAGTTTAGTGTTTTGCAGTATGTATTGTTGCCCGTATGTCGGGTTAGTGATATATATGATAGTTTCAAAGAAATGATATGCAAAACAGCTGGTTGAGGCTGGACATAGACGTCGGAGCAGAGGAGGGTCAATATGATTCTTATGAGCGCTGAAGCTCCATGCAAGGTTTGAGGATACTGCATGGAGCATGAGCCTTTCATAGGCAATTATCCTCAGGCTTTGCAAATTTGATACAAGAAATTTAAAATCAAAGGAGCAAAGCCAAAATGAAAAATAGAATATATGAGTTGAAAGATTTTTATATTTTATGGAGCACACAAGGATTATCACAGCTTGGTAGTGCAATGATGAACTTTGCGTTGACGCTTTGGTTGTACCAGGAAACCGGATCGGCACTGCAAACGGCACTGTTGTACATTTGTTCCTATGCGCCATATGTTATGATGAGCATTTTCGCCGGAGCGCTATCCGACAGATGGGACAAGAAAAAGACTATGCTGATCTGTGATACGCTGGCTGCCTTCTGTACGATATTGGTGTTTATCCTCCTGAAAAAGGGGTTGCTCTGTGCGTGGCACTTGTATTTACTAAATGCAGTAAACGGTCTGATGAACACGGTGCAGAGTCCGGCAAGTGATGTAGCTATCACGCTGATTACGCCAAAAAAGTATTACCAAAAGACGAGCGGCCTGCGATCCTTTTCCGGATCACTGATAACCATTCTGCATCCGGTGCTTGCTACATCTCTTTATGCATTGGGTGGTATGAATGCTGTGATAGCAGTGGATTTATGTACTTTTTTTACTGCGTTTTTTGGATTGCTGCTGTTTGTGCATATTCCATCGGTAAAAGCATCTGCTGCAGGAGAAGATGAAACGTTATTTGCATCTGTAAAGGCCGGTCTTAAATGCCTGAACCAAAACAGAATGGTGCTGATGCTGATTTTGTTTATGGCCGGAGTCAATCTGGTTGCATCTGCTTTTGATGCGGTGCTTCCAGCGTTTATTCTGCCAAGAGAGAATGGCGGAGAATCAGTCCTGGGAATCGTCACTTCATTTGCCGGAGTTGCCATGCTTGCCGGCAGTTTGATAGCATCTGTCATGCCGACACCCAAAGACCGGGTGCGTCTCATCTTGGCAACAATGCTGTTCTCGCTGACAACAGATAACTTCCTTATGTCTTTGACAAGAATGCCGGTCACATGGTGTATTGCACAGATACTCGGATATTTGCCTGTTCCATTGATGAGTACCAGCATGGATGTTATCGTGAGATCGACGATACCGGCAGAGATGCAAGGAAGAGTATATGCCTGCCGGAACACACTCCAGTTCTTCACGATACCCATTGGATATTTCTTTGGTGGCTGGATGGTCGATGTAATCTGTGAACCATTCATGGAACGTATACCTACGGAAAGTATAATGGTAACCATGTTTGGCTCAGGTAAGGGCTCCGGGGCAGGTATGATGATATTCATCCTTGGAGTATTAGGGATGATCATATGTCTGGTTTTCTGGGGCATTCTAAAGAAATATAAGTATCAGGAGTCGGTTTGATATTGATTTTGAACTGACATAACAGATTAAGGCTCTCCGTTGCTGACAGATGCGTTGGTGATGGGGAGCCTTTTATATTTACACAACTGTCAACAGAGTATGGTTATTAAAATAAGGAGCTCTGCAATAAGAGGTAAGTTTTTTATAATACGCTGAATTTTATTTGAAATATATGGTTATTTTGTAGTAGTATATTGTTAAAGATCCAATCAAAGCACATCTCAGGGAAATTTATGAAGGTTCAGGAAATAAGATGCAGAATATTTAAACGGTCTTCTGTATTATGGGAAAAGGAGAAATAAAAATGATGGGTGATAAAAAATCAGTTGTTCTCAATATCCTGCCGATGTCCCATAAACATTTATGTGATATAAACAAACCCAATGAGCCTTTTTTGATCTTCGGCAAACTAATACCATCTTTTATAAACGGTCAATGGACCTGGACAGAAGAAATCTATGAAATACCCTATGAAAAATGGTACCCCAATGATGAATTGGACTATAGCGAATATATAGATAATCCGGATAAAATTGTCTATATGGCCTACGTGGGTAATCAATGTATCGGACAGATAAGATTAAGACGGAATTGGAACCAATACTGCTATATTGAGGATATTGCAGTCAGCAGACAATATCGGGGAATGGGATTAGGGAGAAGACTGATTGATATAGCCATCCAATGGGCAAAGAATGGGGGAATGCGGGGGTTAATGGCCGAGACTCAGGATACAAACCTTGCAGCCTGCAGGTTTTACCATAGGTGTGGCTTTGTACTGGGAGGAGTAGATATTATGCTGTACAGGAACTGTTCCAACAGCGACGAAAAGGCTTTATTATGGTATAAGTTGTTTTAAATGATTAGGGCTATGATAAATTGATTGGATTTTCTTAAGGAGGAGTAAAAAAGGATGAGTACACAGAGACCTAACGTAGTAATCATGATTTCTCATGATACCGGGCGGTTCGTTTCACCATATGGTTACACGACAGTTAATACACCCAATTTTGAAAGATTGGCACAGATGAGTACAACCTTTGACAACTGTTTTTGTACAACACCGCTTTGCGCACCTGCACGTGCCGCTTTGCTGACGGGACTTTATCCTCATCAGAATGGCATGATGGGGTTACCTTCGGATACATTGGGAGATTGGGACATGGTGCGTAAAGACAGACACATAGCTGCAGTCTTGAAATCGCACGGTTATCGCACTGTTCTCTGTGGTTTTGAGCACGAATCCCAGGATCTGTTTTCCATAGGCTTTGAAGAAGCGATTCATGGCAGCGGCAAAGGGCATAATGGAGGCAAAACTATTACCGGAGCGGGTAAAGACATAAATAACTGGTTTGAAGCCAATCCGGGCGCCGGCAAAGAGTATCCTTTTTACATGCAAATCGGATGCACACAGACTCACCGGGAATGGAACAGGTATGCCGAGCCTTATGATGGAAAAGGTATATGGAAGGCTCCTTATCTTATCGATGATCCTGATGTGGACAAAGAAATGGCAGAATTTCAAGGAGCCTGTAACTCTTTGGATAAGGGGTTAGGGGAAATATTAGATGTCTTTGATGAACGGGGACTCACAGATAATACGATATTTGTAATAACTACAGATCATGGAATTGATTTTCCAAGGGCAAAAGGAACTTTGTTCGATCCCGGGGTAGAAGTTTTGCTTTTTATGCGTTATGATGCCGGAGGATGGCACAAAGGAAAACATTGCAAAGCTTTGATAAGTCATGTGGATGTTTATCCTACTATATTAGAGGCTTGTAATATTCCCGTTCCTTCGGGCACTGCGGGAAGAAGCTTTCTTGATATACTGACTGGTTCTGAAGAAACGGCTGTCAGGGATGCTGTTTATCTGGAGAAGACATATCATGATAATTATGATCCTATGAGAGGGCTGCGTACAGAACGTTATAAATACATATTAAATTTTGATGCTCAGACACTTTATGATGTACGTATAGCCACGGCACCAAGATATAACTGGTTCAGGTTTCCATTTGCAAAAGACAAAAGAGAAGAATTGTATGATCTGTGGGAAGATCCCCATGAAACAAAAAATTTGGCAGATGATCCCGCCTATGAGCATATACGGTTACAGTTAAAATCAAAACTTGCCCGGTGGATGAAGGAAACCGAGGATCCGCTTCTTAATGGGCCTATTCCCAGTCCGTATCATCTTCGTATAAGCAGAGAGATGAAAGAATTAGCTGAGAATGCCGATGAACAATTGAATTTGGAGAATAGCCATGAAAAAATGGTATAAAGAGGAATATGAATGGGAGATTGAAGTAATAGGTTTTCTCAATAGTGATCGTACTGAGGGATATTGCCGGAACGGGGAGGAAATTGGGGATAAGTATACCTGTACCTATGGCTGTCCTGTAAATCAGGATGGACAGGGTATTTGCTCCAAGGTAATGATGATTATGTTCCCAATCATGGAGGCGGTCAGAAGCGGCGGAGATTTAGTGAACATCGGTGGTAGTAGTAAATATAGCAAGGATGTCGTATGCCCTGATGGCTGTGTTATATTCAGGATGACTGCAAAGAAAACCGGAAATGAGAATTTTTATAAGAGATATTTATCCAGTAGTAAAGATTATTGAGATATTTATACAAAACTAAAAGGGAGGTATCCTTGTGCAGCCAAAACTAATAAAAAAAGGAGAGCTATTAATAGCCGGCATTACAGGGGATGGAAGCAAAACCCATGAGGTATGGGAGCAATTTATGGAACTCTATGAGAAGATTGAGATAAAGAATAAGCTTTCAGACTATGGATATGAGATCCGTATTTACAATGATGAACAATGTA
>LFTM01000050.1 GCA_001513505.1 Clostridiales bacterium DTU092
AGAGGAGATACTCTTTTCTTTTATTTGTTTGTTTTTTCCCAGAGTAATTTTACACTAACAACTATTTTTTATGTTTACACTCTAAAAGGAACCAGTCAGGAAATGAGCTGCTGCCCTTTGCTCGGTAAAAAACAAATACATTATTATATAAACCTATTTTGTATAAAATGGATGCTAAATGTTTAGAAACAATATTTTGCAAGCCAGACAGGAGCCCATATACGCCCTATTATTTTCGCAGATAAACTGCAGCCTGTTACAAATCAAATTCCTTAACGGTTCTACGGGGTTACTACGTTTCAATAAAGTAAAAAACCACTTAACCATGGTAGTTAAGCGGTTTTAGCTGGTCTGGGTGGAGGGATTTGAACCCCCGACCTCTTGAACCCCATTCAAGCGCGCTACCAAGCTGCGCCACACCCAGTTGTTTTGTTAAGCAATACTAATGATACTATAAACAACACAAAAATGCAAGACCTAATTTGGGCATGATAACATCTGCTTTTTAAATTGCACCTCCTAATAACCAAATTATGTATAAAAACATACTATGCTATTAACCAGTGTTAAGGAGGTGGGTTATGTGAACAGGCAATACCACTCACACAGTCTTTGCGGCTCAACAACGTATGATTATGGACATCTTCATCATTATGGCGCAGTAACAGAACTTGCTCCCAGCGTAATCCCNNGGACCAGCCATCCTAACAAAGGACGGCAGGCACTACCATGAATACTGCGCAAAAGTTCAGTATGCCGATAATCATACTCATTATATATATGGATATACAAGCACTGACTAGTACTTTTGTATTTACACGGTAAATCTGTCAATATCCCTCACTTAAAATAGCTTTTTTAGTGAGGGACCTTTCTATATCTTGCTATATTACCTTTATGCTTAGCACCATTATATCACCCTATTAATATAATGTTAAGAGATCAAATTTAGCTGCAACCGGAGGTGAATAAAGGTGTATCAGTACTATGATCTGAACAATTATAACAGCTACAGCAATCATAATTACAATGGTTACAACGGATATAACGAGTATAACGGATATAACGACTATTACCAAAACGATCACTACCAAAACGGCTACTATCAGGACGACTACTATCAGTATCATCCAATCGATGATCCTTACGGATACCAAAAGCCCCATTGTCCCAGAACAGATTACTATTGGCATCCGATTCCCCAAAGCCTTATTGATGATCTGGAAAAGTATATCAATAGCGAGTTAAAAGACAGCAAGTACTATGAAATACTGGCAAAAAAAGCACCTACAAAGAAAGCAAAAGACATGTTGATGGAATTCAGCAAGGATGAATTCACACATGCCCAGAACTTTATGAATGCATATTATTCATTGACGGGAAGAATGTACCATCCAACTGAAATCCAGGATCCTAAAGTACCCGATGACTGCAATAAGGCGCTAAAAGAAAGAATTATCGCAGAAACCGATGACTACAAAGAATACGGAGAACAATACCTTAAAGCCCCCACCCATTATCTGCAGGATCTGTTTTTCATGACAAGGACATCGGAAGCGCAGCATGCAATGAGAATCCCTATACTGCTGCATGAATGTCATAAGGACGACAAGAAATAGATTATTACTTAGCAGAACATAATAAAAAGCAGGAGGTATGAAAACAAGTTCACCATCCAGGTGCTCATATCTCCTGCTTTTTATTCTATTGTAAATTCTCTAATATATCACTTTCTTCAACTGTTAGGACTTTTGACAGATCCAGGAGTATAACCAAACCATTTTCCATCTTGATTACCCCTGTGATATAGTCCTTATTAATTTTTGTCATTTCCGGTGGCTCGCCAATTTGTTCAGAATCTACCCTTAATATCTCGG
>LFTM01000163.1 GCA_001513505.1 Clostridiales bacterium DTU092
AAAATACCTTGAAGCCCCAGGTTGCCCAACTAAAGCCGAGTCCACATCATGATAGGGGATATAATATGCCCTGTCCGGCATCCGGTTGCGATGCAAAACCTTTAAATTCTCCCAATCATTAATAATCCTGGCCATTGCCTTCCCTCCCTCTCGTGTTTCTATATTATTATAAGATTAATATTTTACAGTATTATATCTATTAAGCAGATCGGTATATCTTTATGATTAGCTTTACAAGCACCACTATAGAATGAGTTCAATGCGACGCATGTTTATTACTGATAAATATTATGGAAACCTCAAAAATACTATTCTAATCACTTAAGTCAAGGTGATTTCCATAGTATTCTGCACACAATGTCCATTGATAGAAGAATAATTCTGCCCACTGGAGTTCCAAGGTGATTTACATAATATTTTTCAGGTATATACCCATTCGAGCTAAAACCTGTAATAGACGCGTTCGCCCCGTTGTTTGAATTATTTAGGAAAAATACAGGCTGTACTTCTCGAGTGAGGCACAAATCGCATCAATATTTTCAAGGGGAACATCAGGGCCACACTCGGCTATCAGCATCAATCCACCTTCAGGAGAACCCAGCTTCTCCACAGCCTCTCTGATATGGTCATCAATCTCCTTAGGAGTACAGAAAGGGAACATCTGTCGATCCAGATCCAGATCTACACAGACTTTGCCCTTACAAACTCTGACCAGATTATCCAGGCCATTGGCTCTCACCTGAGGATTGATAATATTTACCCCGCACTCTACCAAATCGGGAATGATTGGATAAATCAACCCATCGCTGTGCATGTAGACATATCTGCCTGCCTCATGGCAGCGTCTGTACATTTTCATATAACATGGTTTTAAATATTTGCGCCATTTCTCCGGACTAATGGGAAGGCTGTGCTGCATTCCAAGGTCATCTCCAAAAGTCAGCACCGGGGAGTTGTTGTTTTTCAGGATTATTTCTAACTGGCGCATATTATATTCCAGTACAATATCGATGAGCATTTGAAGTTCCGGCGGTTCCTCGGCAAAATCTATCATCAGCTCTGTAAAACCGCGCAGATCAGCCAACCGCAGGTACATAAAACCGTGGGGCAGTCCAATATCAGCTTCCGGAGCCTTCAAGCTGTGAACTGCTTCACGGGTTGGAACAGGATGGTGTGTAACTATAGCTTCCATACCATCATGGATATTGCTCCACACACATCCCCAGGCATCAACATGCTCACCCTCGTTATAAGTCGGGGGTTTTACGCTGTAGTCATGTTTCTCATTTGCAGCTTCCCCGAATATCGAAGGATACCTGGATACTACCTCCTCCAGGTCTTCCCTGTATTTTGCCCAGGTTGCCGGCAGTAGAGCCACCCTTACCGGTATCCTCTCAGGGTATTGAAACTTCATAGCTTTCATATAGTTGCTATCCATATATGTAATCCTCCTTATCAATATTCCATATCCATTTTTCTGATAACCCTTTGAATGATCTCCCAGCTAAAGCCTCTCCGGGCAAGAGCCTGACCGGTTTTTAATGCTCTTTCTCTATTTTCCAGGTTCCTATATCGTCCATAATACTTCTGTGCAACCTTAAAAGCCTGCTTCTCTTCATCCTCGTCTGATATGGAACCTACCACCTCATCAATAACCTCCCTATCAACTCCCTTCTGGAGAAGCTCAAATGTCATAGCCATCCTGCTCCTGGGACTGGTAAGCTTTCTGTTATTGACCCAATCTCTGGCAAACATCTTGTCATCTACCAGGCCGTAGCTTTTAAGTTTTTCTATCACATTAACAACTGTCCTGTCTCCGTACCCTTTCTGCCTCAAATAGTCCTCCAGTTCTTTACGGGTTCTCGAACGAAACCCCAAATAACGAAGGGCAGCATTATACGCATGCCTTGTCTCATCCTCATCCAGCCATTCCTTAATTTTTTCTTCGTCAATCTCTGCACCGGTTCTTAAACCGTACTTTGCCAAAAGATCATTATGCAGACTGAAGCTGGTACCATCCTCCAAATAAACTTTGCAACGTCCCTTGTACTTCCCCTGTGGAACAATTTTTGTGATACGGCTCATAGAGCTATAACCTTCCATCCTCGTTAATAATTGCCATTAGTAAAAAAATGGTGCCAACTAATGACACCACTTTATACCGCCTACGCGCTGGCAAATACCTCTTCAAATTCTTCCGTATCCAGTTTTTCTTTCTCCAGCAATGCTTCGGCCACCTTATGAAGCTTGTTGATATTCTCTTTAAGCAGTTTTTCAGCTCTTTCATAGGCCTGCTGCACAATATGTTTAGTCTCTTTATCTATAAGGGAAGCCACATCTTCACTATAATTTCGATAGGTTCCCCAATCCCTTCCAAGGAATATCTCTTCGTATTTCCCACCGAACGTCACAGGTCCTATGTTTTCGCTCATACCATACTCGGTTACCATCTTTCGGGCCATTTGACTAGCCCTCTGTATATCATTGGAAGCACCCGTACTGATATCATTCAACACCAGTGCCTCTGCAACTCTTCCGCCTAACAGCTGTGTGATCTCATCCAACAGTTCGGATTTTGATATAAAATACTTATCCTGTTCAGGTAATGTTAAAGTATAACCACCTGCCATCCCCCTGGGTATTATGGATATCTGATGAACGGGGTCGGCATTGGGAAGCAGTTTTGAAACCACCGCATGGCCGGCCTCATGATAAGCCACCAGGCGTTTATCCTTTTCAGTAAGAACCCTGCTTTTCTTTTCGGGCCCCGCAATAACACGGGTAATGGCTTCCTCCAGCTCATCCATGCCTATCTGCTTGTTGCCTTTTCTGGCTGCTAAAATAGCTGCCTCATTCATCATATTTTCCAGATCAGCTCCTGTAAAGCCAGGGGTTCTCTTGGCCAGCACTTTCAAATCCACTTCCGGCATCAAAGGTTTCCCCTTTGAATGAACCTTCAGAATTTCTTCACGGCCTTTTATATCGGGAATCCCAACTGTAATACGCCGGTCGAATCTTCCAGGGCGCAACAAAGCAGGATCTAATATATCCGGCCTGTTTGTGGCAGCAATTATAATGATCCCTTCGTTGATGGAAAAACCGTCCATCTCTACCAGCAGCTGGTTCAGGGTTTGCTCACGTTCATCATGTCCGCCGCCCAATCCTGCGCCACGATGCCGTCCTACAGCATCGATCTCATCGATAAAGACGATACAGGGGGAATTCTTCTTGGCCTGTTCAAACAGATCCCTGACTCGTGATGCCCCTACTCCTACAAACATTTCCACGAAATCAGAACCACTAATACTAAAGAATGGTACACCGGCTTCTCCGGCTACTGCCTTGGCCAGCAGGGTTTTCCCTGTCCCCGGAGGTCCTACCAAAAGAATACCTTTGGGAATTCTGGCCCCTAATTCCAAATATTTACGTGGATTTTTCAGAAAATCCACAACTTCCTTCAGTTCATCCTTCTCTTCATCAGCACCTGCAACATCATCAAAAGTAATCCTGCGCTTGGTATCCGTGTGTAATTTCGCACGGCTTTTACCAAACGCCATAACCCGATTGCCCCCACCTTGTGCCTGTTGCATAAATACAAACCAAAAAACTACAAACAGAACTATTATAACAGCAAACGGTAACAGATTAAGCCACCACGGCGGTTCTGCAGGTGGCTGTGGATCCCAGGAAAATCCGAAATCTGCTGGGGTTATTTCTTCAGATGATTTTCCTGACCGTCTGGCTTCTGCAGCTTTTACATCCTGTATAAAAGTTTCCGTCGAAGGCAAATAAACCTGAAAGTCGTACTTGTCAGGAAAATTATCTTCGTACCTGGAGCCCTTTTTCACGCCTATAGCAACATTTTCCACAGTCCTCAATTTTGAGATATTACCTTTCTCTATCTCCCGGATAAGCTCTGGATAAGACATTTTCTGATGTCCCACATCTATATCAAGAAGAGTAACTATGAAAATAATCGCAATCAACAGAATTAAATAAAAGCCAGGGCCCCTTAAAAATTTCCTCAAACCCAGCCCTCCTTCACTAATCTACACTTAATAATTTGACGTTATAGGTACATAAATAACCATCTGTACTATAACAGCAAAAAAATATTTTCAAATTATACAACAAATTTCAATTGATCTCAAATTTAGCCTTTTATAT
>LFTM01000261.1 GCA_001513505.1 Clostridiales bacterium DTU092
CAACAATCATGACCTTCATAAGCAACATCTCCCTTTCTTAAGTCATAGCTGTAAAGTGGTATAGATATATCAATTACCGTCCCTTCATCTGTACGGCTATTGATTAACATCCTTCCGTTAAGGAATTCGATAAGGGACTTAACATTATATAACCCCAGTCCTTGGTTCGGTTCTTCCATGGTTTTTGCAACAGAAAACCCTTTCCCGTTGTCTTTGATTCTTAACCTGACATTATTTGATTTAACATTGATATGAACACCGAGTTTACTGCATTCACCATGGCGAACCGCATTGCCGGTGGTTTCACGTATTATACGGTATAAAATTTTTCTCATGCGGCTGGACAGCATATTTTCATCTCCGCTTATATTCAATTCAAGGGAGACACCATTGAGCTTAGAAAAGCTTTCCAGGTATTCCTGTAGGGTGCGGGATAACGATTTTTCCTTTCTTTTTTTAGAACTTAACTGGTATATGGATGCTCTAAGCTCCTTTATGGCCTGAGTTGCCGTATCTCGTATGAGTTCCAGCTGTTTCCCCAATTCACCGTTAATATCACTTTTATATTTGGATGTCAGGGCAACAATACAGCAGACTATGCTGTAAAGTCTTTGAGACACGCTATCGTGGATTTCGTTTGCTATACGGTTCTGTTCTTCAATAATCAGGAATCGGTCGGCAATTTCTTCTAAATGATATCGTTCCAGAACTATGGCGCATAAATCAGCCAGAAAACTTAACTGTCGCATAGGGGTATTGTCAACCGGGCTGTCATCACGTTCTTCGTTTATTTGAATACCGATTATGCCGTATTGCTGTGACGGTGATTCTACCATAGCGCATAAAAATCTGCTTTCATTAAAAGGTATTTCAAAAAAAGCACCGGACTTGCCTGACGGTATAACCATGGTTTCAATGATTTTCTTTATTTGATTCTTTTGTTTATCTCCTTCCATATTACAGACAGCAATGGTACTTTTGCTTTCTTTGTATGGTGCCATCCAAAAGAAGCTTGCTTCTGCTCCCGTTAGTTTTCTTGCATATTCCGCAAAAATAACCTGTAAATTTTCTAGAGTGTCTTGAGAACTGAAAGCTTCCACTGCCTGGTATAAAGACATAATGTGATTTATTGATTGTTTGTACATCTGGTTTGTTCTGAGCAAAGCCTCATTTGTCCTATTGAGCTCTTCGCTCTGTAATTCCAGTGTTCGGGAATGATGATCCAGCTTCTTTGTCAATCGGGACAACATCTGGACAATAAGGGTAATCAGAATAAAAACAAGAAACAAATAGGCGTTTTCATTTAGTAGCTCTCCGATTGTGCTGGAATGCTGGAAAAAACCGTATGAAATTAAGGTTTCACAAACCAGGAAAATTGTCAGGTTTACCCAGCAGAAATAAAAGGGAAGATATGAAGCTGCAACCAGAACAGGATTCAATGCATACCAGATGAAGGGACTTTCTATACCTCCGGTTGGTATCAGTAAAAGAGTAATTCCCACCGTTTCCGTTAAAATTGCTACCTCCAGGATAGCCATGGAGTTGGAGAATTTAATATATAGATCCGTAATGGTTTTTGCTGCAAATAAAAGAGTCAAAACCACTCCCGTTTTGAGCAGAAAAGGTTCATCGGGATTCATAATGAGATAAAATACAGATGTAATCAGCCATGACATGTATCTGTATATATAGAGTATTCCTACGAAACCCGCCTGATTCGTTATATCAAGTATACGTTTAAAAAGAACAGGGCGTTGCATTTTATTTATTTTAGGCATAGATGGTTTGCTCTTCTCCTTTACTTTGCAAGATAATACCATTGTTATCGCACCGGTAGTTATAAATACATTGACCATCGATCACATAATAATCAACATTAGCTGCCGAGTCTTCAAAGCGCAGAATAGGCATCTCCTTTTCATCGGCAATCCTTACAAGGGATTTAAAATCGTCAAGGATGAGAATACATTTACCGGAGAAATCAATTGAGCGCTTCAGGTTGATCAGTCTGTTTTTATATTTAAGATCAATAGCCACCGATTCATATACGTTTTTTTTCTGCTTTTTTAATACATTAGCAATAAAATAAACTATGTAGGTTAACGGTACCAGTGTAAGTATGGACGACACTAACCTCGCAACGGACAGAGAGATTGATAAACCCATAAGGCTGTAGCCGGACGATAGCACTTCGGTTTCCTTAATGGGATTATCATTAACAAAATTCAGTTCACTTATCGGTGTAATCTCACGGGACGTAAAGGCAAAGGTCAATTCCGGAGGCGAAGCTATGGGGTTGCTTTTATCCCCGGCTTTTATGGTGCCTTCTATAACCGGGATGATTGACAATTTATACTGATCCGGGCTAAAGTCCAGCTCATTTTCTATTTCTTCTGTATATCGAAAAATGTCCGATATGGGGATATAAATTTCATCGTCTATGAGGGATATTTCAGTTCCTTTCTTACTTAAATATTGGCCTTGTTTTAGGACAGCATATTCTTTTTCCCATAAATCCTCTGCTGTAATCTTTGCGATTATCTTGTAATTGCCATTTACTGCTATAGGCTTTTCGGCTTTAATAAATGAATGGATGTTCAAAATCAGTCCCTTTGTTATCCTGGTGAATATCCTGTGTTCGGGAACAATGATTCCGCCATGCGGATAGAGTGAGGAAGGGACGACATCGATTTTATAGGAATAATCGGACTGCTGCCGTATATAGTTTTTGTAGGTAACCCGTTCAATATGTTCGGGGCTTGTGAAGGTATGGTATGTAAAAACAGAAAATAGAATTAAAAGTGCCACAGCAATTCCAAGCATTACCTTTGATCTTTTATTATGCTGTATACTATCTGGTTTATTTCGATTGATCATATTTTTTATAGACATTGGCAGACTTCCTCTCCGATAAATTTTTGTTTTCCGTACGGCAGATACTGAAAGGCTTTTATTAGGAATAACAGCCGTGTTGATTTGCTATTGCATATATTCCTCTTCTTTTTGTTCGTTATTTTCTTCGACGATTTCTTCATCATTATCCTCAACGGCTTCATTGTCTATTTTCTTAATGATTTCATTATCGTTTTCTTCAACCTCTTCCTTGTCAATTGCTTCAATGTTTTGGGTATTGCTTGGAACATTTTTCTTTTTGCTTTTTGGAATCATATCGTTGTGCTTTGTTTCCGTGATTTTCTCTTCACCGGCGTCTTCTTTTTCTGCTGGAGCCGCTTCGGGAATATTAAATACCAGTTCCTGCTGTATTTGAGCTGAGCCACCCCTCCAAATCGCATGTATATTTACATTTAATTTTATTTCCTTTAATCCCGGGTTTTTGTTGCTATTGTACTTAAGGGAAACCGTTATATTTTGTGAATTACCTTTCTTTATAGTTGTATTTTTGTTTTTAAATTGGATTTCATATTCATTGTCAACACATGTTATGTCTTTTATAGTGATATCATGTGACATATTGTTTTTAATACTAATTAATGCTTTTAAGTCCTCATCTGAATCTTTCTGAACAACGGCGATCAATGCATTTTCACTCGGGGTTATCAGTAAACTTGCCTGTGATTCTATTTGCGCTCTTGTATATGCAGTAGCTTCACCCATCAGACTTGCCGTCAGCATCAGTAAAATGCCGATTATTATTATTTTCTTCCATATCATAATTGCATTCCTCCATATTAAGTTTTATCCACTTTTTAAATATATTCATGCTGTGGGTTTATATGCTATGCCGCAAAATGCTTTTAATGATACATATAATGCTGTTTTGAAAATCAAGAATTTCATCCAATCAAACCAATCCACATAATCCCAAGTAAAATTATATCCATAATTACAAAATAATTACATTAAACCGAAATTTTATAACATGATCGATGTAAACAAAATTCTATTTAATTCTTATAAGATCTGAAACGTAACACCATCAATTGCAATTGCCCGAATGGATGATTCGAGTCATGAACACTTACAACAGCACTCTTAATAAATTGAGGCCATACTAATTTAAAATAGGACTTAAGCACTATGGCACTCATATAGAATACTAAATTTTCTGGGAATATCCTTTATTTCCCGAATTATTTCCCGTAGCTGCTTTTTACAAAAGAATACCGTTTTTCCTATTTTTCTGGTCTTTTACTCAATTATAGTTACAATTTCAATGCATGGTAATGTTGCATTGACTGGAATCTGCCCGTTTAATGTCATACGATTTTTTGTATTTTTAAATTTTATATGCTGTGCTTAATGCAATAAAAGACAAAAAAATTTTCCGGACTGGATCACATAGACATGCTGAAAAATTGGATATGGTGAATTAAAAGAATATAATATATAATAAAACAAATGGTGGTTGGTATTGGTTATCTTTCAGGAGTGATGAAGATTGTACGCTGACATGTTCCAATTTGTAAAGGAATGTCTGGAAAAAAATGATGGTGAAGCTACTAAGACTTGTAAATATCCCTTTAGAAAACGTTCAGAACATATAAAACGGGTTTTCATGTGGGCTCAAAGGCTGGTTGACGGTCAACTTTCGATAGACAGGGAAGCTGTTTTAGTTTCGGCAATATTTCACGATGTAGGATATGCCCTGTCATCTGATGGAGTGAAACATGCAGAGAACAGTGCTTTAATATGCGAAAAGTATTTGTATGACAAAGGATTCGACACTGAATTTATTAAGTTTGTCGCATTTCTTGTAAAAAATCATTCCAACAAACCGCTTATGACTTCCGGAGATGTACCGTTAGAACTGATATTGTTAATGGAAGCCGATCTCCTTGATGAGACCGGGGCGCTGTCAATTATATGGGATTGTATGGCGGAAGGCGCAAAACAGCAGCAGTCATATAACGAAGCATATTATCATATTCTTAACTATTCATGGGAATCGATGCAGGCAAATCCAATGGTGACCGATAAAGCTAAGGTAATCTGGGAAAGCAAACAGAAGCTTGTACGGGATTTTATAATGCATCTGGCTCAGGACCTGGCGATAGGGTCTGATAATGAGAATTGCCGGATCAGTTTATGATTGTAATGATTTTAAATGTTAATAGATCAAGTCTTGCTTCTCATGTGGTTCTGACACTTTTCTTTACGGATGGGGAGAATGGATATGCGGTATGAGTATGCATTGGAAATGGATTATAACTATATATACGAGAAAGACAAGCATGTATCCAAAGAATTGATCAAAACCAAGATCCATCAAAAGGAGATTATAATAGCAAGGGATATCAATAGAAATATCGGTTGGTTAAGATATGGATACTTTTGGGACAATATCCCCTTTATGAACATGCTTTATATTGAAGAAGAGTACAGGCGTAAGGGTATAGGAACCGGGCTGGTAAAATTCTGGGAAGATGAGATGAAAATGAAAGGCTATAACCTTGTAATGACATCCAGTCTGGCAAATGAGCAGGCCCAGTTCTTTTTCAGGAAACTGGGGTATAATGATTCGGGGTGTTTATTATTAAATAATCAGCCTCTGGAGATTATTTTTACTAAATATATATAATGATAAAGTCTGCGTGGGGCAGGTATTTATTATAGGAGGATAGAAGAGGTATGAAGAAGGCGGTAATGTTTGGAGCAGGAAATATAGGGAGGGGATTTATAGGACAGCTTTTTAGCGAATCCGGCTATGAGGTGGTCTTTGTAGACATAAATCCAGTTATAGTTGATTGTTTAAACCGGGATGGCAGCTATCCTGTCAGAATTATTGCCGATGATGAGTATACTGAAGTGATAGTAACCAATGTCCGTGGAGTTATGTCAGATGATACTGAAAATGTAGCCGATGAAATAGCGTCCGCACATGTTATGGCGACTGCGGTAGGAGTGAGTGCTCTTTCCAGGATAGCCGGAACCATCGCCCTGGGACTCAAAAAGAAGTGGGAAACAGGCAATTTTTCATCCTTTAACATAATCATTTGTGAAAACCTTATTGACGCCGATGACTACCTTGGCAAACTAATAAAGCAGGAACTTAAGGAGGACGAAATCCGGCACTTTGAGAATACAGTAGGACTGATTGAAGCGTCTATAGGAAGAATGGTTCCTGTGATGACTGAGAAGATGCAGGAAGGAAACCCGTTAAGGGTGTGGGTTGAACCCTATTGTGAACTTCCGGTGGACAAAGTCGGGTTTAAAGGAGATATCCCTCAAATAAAGAATATGATCCCCTGTG
>LFTM01000193.1 GCA_001513505.1 Clostridiales bacterium DTU092
ATGGCAGAAGATGCGGTTAAACTGAAAAATATATATGATGAAAAAAAATCATCTGTTCAACAATAATCTTTTATGATAATATATAAAAGGATTTTTTCCGACAGAGGTGCAGTGCTAATGAGGGTTTTGGTAATAAACGGGCCAAATTTGAATCTTTTAGGACAACGTGAACCTTCGGTATATGGAAATACCGGCCTGGATGTTTTGGTAAAGGCGCTGAAGAAGTACGGCGAAGAACTGGGAATATTGGTGGACCATGTTCAAACGAACAGTGAAGGTGAGCTTATTGATATATTACATGGAGCCATAGGCCGGTATGAGGGAATAATTCTAAATCCCGGTGCGTATACGCATTACAGTTATGCTATACGCGACGCTGTTGCTTCAATAGATGTTCCGGTGCTTGAAGTACATATTTCAAACATATATGCACGGGAGGAATTTCGGAGCCGTTCGGTTATAGCTCCTGTATGTGTCGGACAGATAAGCGGCCTGGGTATTTATGGATACCAATTAGCGCTGGATTATTTTAGGAGATACTACAACGAAAAAAACGTATAGGATGGGTATGCATATGAAGACATCTTTAGGAAAATTATTGGAGCAAATAGAGAACAACGATTTGGATATCAATGCTGCATTAGTAACCAAACCTGAGAATGTGGCCCACTACTCCGGTTATAACGGTGGTAACGCCATATTATTTATTCATTCACTGGTTCGATATATCATAATACTGGATGAATCATCCGGTCTGACCCAGGGTGAAGTGCAATGCAAACATTTTAAAGTTATAAGACTAAACGGATCCGAGGTTATTGATTTTCTTACCCGTTTATTTAAAAAACTTGGTGTTCACCATATATGGTTTGAAGAGGAACAATTGGAAAATTATGATATAATTGAAAACATGTTTAAAAATGTTCATTTTATACCTGATAATGGGATAATTTCCAAGATACCATCTACATTGTCCTGGACTGTGAAGTGACGCAAATTTTTTATTATTATCATAATAACTCAATAAATCAAATTTATTAGGAAAGTGGGGTTATATTATGATTTCAGCAGGTGATTTCAGGAAAGGTTTAACTATAGAGCTTGATGGACAGGTGTATACAGTAGTCGATTTTCAGCATGTTAAACCCGGCAAAGGTGCTGCTTTTGTCAGGACAAAGATAAAAAACATAATGACCGGTACTGTACTGGAACGTACCTTCAATCCTACCGAAAGAGTTCCAAGAGCCCGGATTGAAACCAAAGAAATGCAGTATCTCTATAATGACGGCAACCTGTACTATTTTATGGACACCGAGACATATGAACAAATACCATTAAACAAAGATCAGGTAGAGGACGCCATGAAGTACATAAAAGAAAATATGAATGTCACGATTAAATTTTTTAAAGGTTCACCCTTTTCTGTTGAACCACCGAATTTTGTAGAGCTTACGGTTGTGGATACCGAACCGGGTGTCAGGGGCGATACTGTAACCGGAGGAACCAAGCCGGCTACACTGGAGACAGGTGCCGTTATTCAGGTTCCACTCTTTATTAACACAGGGGATGTCATCAGGGTTGATACGAGAAACGATGAGTATATGGAGAGAGTCTGATGGGTATAGTAATTGTATAGCCTAAAAAGTTTTTAAAGGGAGGAAGTTGTATGGACAGTTTAGGTGAAAAAATTTCGTATATCAAAGGGCTTGCTTCAGGTCTGGGTTTAGAAAAGGAGGATAGTAAGGAAGCAAAAATCCTTATTGAAATTATCGATGTATTACAGGATATTGTCTATGCTATAGATGAACTGGAAACCTCCCAGGAAGAGATGGACGAATATATACAAACCCTAGATGAGGATATTGCAGATATTCAAGGTCATATATACGGGGAATACGATGAGGATGTCGACAGACATGTACCCAATTACATTGAAGTTGTTTGTCCTCATTGTGATGAGACGGTGTATTTTGATGAAGATATGTTCCAGGAGGAAGATGACATTACCTGTCCTAACTGTGATGAGCCTATATATACTGAGTGTCCAGAAGATGATGAAGATGACGAGGAAGATTAACGGTCAGCCAACTTTCTGAATTAAGCATTTATTTAATCAAATAAAAAGCTGGTGTAAAACGCACCAGTTTTTTATTTGATAACGATGTTGATAATATTTTCTATTTTATTTATTATAATGGTAAGGCGGGGCAGTATAGGGAAATCCGCAATTATTTAAATCCTGGAGAATAAAATGCAGTATGTACAAATAACCGCAAATAATATTGATAAGTACTTAGAAAAATATGATATAATTGCATGCTCCATAAGGAATTCCAGAATAAAGGCTAAACATCTGGCAATTATGGAGGTATTATGCTGCACCTATCCTTTGCAGAGCATTTTTATTGCAAATGGTCCGTTAGGTCAAAACAGGGGGATTATTTCGTTTTTTATATTAAAGGAATACAGGGATGCACTTCCGAATTATTTAAAAAACCTTGGTTACTGTGATAAATTCTATATTTTAGATTATGACAACCATCAGCAAAAAAGCAGTTCAAAATCTCAAGATAATAGTATTGTTTGGAAAAAAAGAAGTTTTTCAATTCGGATGTTCTATGAACAAAGCGAAGAAGTATATAAAGAACAATCACCTCATAACAGGCGTTTCAAAATAATTGGATCCGATAATCAAGTAAAAGATGTTTATGGATATAGGGGAGATGGTACAGAACGGGGAAGAAGAGCGCTTCCGGTAGAAGATGCCAGGTGTTTGGTTAATCTTGCATTACCTTCAATGATAAAGAAAATGGTTGATCCCTTTGCAGGCGGCGGCGGTATTGTGTATCAGGCAAAATACATAGATAAAAATATTGAGGTTTACAGTGTTGATATAGAC
>LFTM01000032.1 GCA_001513505.1 Clostridiales bacterium DTU092
TACCCTGTTGGGTTCGTTCCTGGGAGGGGTTGTATGCAGGTATATACCAGCATGTTATTTACAGCTTATAGCCGGAGTTCTTTTTGTAGGAATCGGCATTTTTGTTTTAAAGGAGGCCATACCTGAGGTATGGACCATGTTCACCACGAAGTGACAGAGCCTGAAATTAACAAGATTCTCATGCAACCCTGCAATATTTTCCGGGGCAATAGGCGTGTACATATTGTATAATGTAAAAAATGCTGTAACCGCCAGGTTACCCGGGAGTTTATTGCAAAAATCCGGTCTGACACACAAAACAAGTAGAAGATGAACCAGGCTTGTAAGAGTTTTTGATCTGCATTCTCTCAGGTTGCATAAAACAGCTATTTTTTTATGTTCAGTATATGACATAGGAATCGGATAAGCCCGTGGATGGACCGGATATGTTAAGGGGGTAATGGTAAAGTGTATGAAGTAGAGATCAGGCAGGGGGATAGACTAGAAAAGCACCCGGTGTCGGAAGGTCAAAACCTTTTTAGCCTTTTAAAGGAGAAGGGTTTTTTTATGGACTCACCCTGTGGCGGAAAAGGTATTTGCGGAAAGTGCAAGGTGAAGATCATCAGGGGAGAGTCTACAAGGAAGGGACACCTTCGTGACGAGTTGGGGCATCTTCCCTTTGCTGAACGGGACGCCGGAATACGATTGTCCTGCAGGGTGCGGATTACCGAGGATCTTGTTGTGGAACTGCCGGAAGCCAGCCAAAGGGATGCTGCCATAATGACTGACGGGAATTATGACGTTGTATTAAATCCCGTGGTGTCCAAGCAGTATATTGAGTTATCTAAACCTACCGTTGAGGATCAGACCAGTGATGTCGAGCGTATAGAAAAGCGGCTGGGACTGTCCGGAAAACTTCATCCCGATATCATGAGAGATATCCCCGATATTCTGAGGGCAAATGATTTTAAGGTAACCGCAACCCTTTTTGAACAGAACATAATATCCGTGGAAGGCGGGGACACCTCAGAAAAGAAATACGGACTGGCTGTTGATCTGGGAACAACCACCATGGTGGGATTTCTCATGGATTTAAATACCGGCCGTCAGATAGATGTATATTCTGCCATAAACCCTCAGAGACAGTACGGAGCTGATGTTATAACCCGCAGCGATTATACTGTGGAAAACAGGGACGGGCTTGATACCTTGAGCAGCCTTGTGCGGGAAGAGATAAACAATATGCTGGCGGGCTTTTATAAAAAGCACGGAATTGATGCCCAAAACCTCTATCATATTACGGTGGTCGGCAATACTATAATGATGCATCTGTTTGCCGGACTTCCGGTTAAAAATATTGCGGTTTCCCCTTTTATTCCTGTGACAGCCCGGCGTATAGATTTGGATCCTTTAAAGCTGGGTATTGACATGTGCCCTACCGGACGGGTAACGTTACTGCCTATGGTAGCGGGATATGTAGGTGCTGATACCGTTGCTGCCATTATGGCGTCGGGTATGGCTGAAAGGGATGAACTGGCTCTCTTAATCGATATAGGTACAAATGGTGAGATTGCCCTTGGAAACCGTGATGGAATAATGGCCTGTTCAACGGCTGCCGGACCGGCATTTGAAGGTGCCAATATCCGATACGGGATGGGTGGCATAAGCGGTGCAATCAGCAGAGTATGGATAAACGACGATGGTATACAGTACGCAACCATTGGAGGCCAGCCGGCCAGAGGTATATGCGGTTCGGGTATAGTTGACGTGGTGGCACAGATGCTCAGAGCCGGGATTTTGGAACCCACCGGCAGAATGATAACCCGGGAGGAAGCCGAAACTACTCTTCCTCCGGCGTTAGCTGAACGGATATGCGAGCTGGACGGCAAGCCTGCCCTGCTTATGGCATCCAGACAGCAGGGGGCGTTGGATGATATATACATTTGCCAGAAAGATGTCCGTGAGGTACAGCTGGCAAAGGCTGCTATTGCAGCCGGTGTGGAGATTTTGCTCAAAGAGATGGGTGTATCGGTTGACGATGTCGGACATGTGTATCTTGCAGGAGGGTTTGGTAACTACATTGATTTTGACCATGCGGCGGATATCGGTCTTATTCCGGAACAGCTGAGAACAAGGATTGTTCCCATCGGGAACGGAGCAGGTGCAGGAGCCAGGATGGCCCTGTTGTCCAGGGAACATATGGACGGAGCTCAGGTAATAAGGGACGGGATAAGATATATAGAGCTGTCGGCCCATATTGAGTTTCAAAACGCGTTTGTTGAATTTATGATGTTCTAGTTGAATATTTCTTTTTCTGGAATAGACATAAAAACACCTGCCTTGTATGAGGCAGGTGTTGTGTTTTTTTATACCAAAGGAATCCGTCCTGGCATGAAAGGTTAAGTCCGGGTGAAGAAGCTTATAGCTAAATTTGAGATAGCCAGTCCGGTCCGGGTAGGTTCAGCCCAGTATGTGATATCCCGCATCTACGTGGATGACCTCTCCGGTGATTCCCCTGGATAAGTGGCTAAGCAGGAAAAGGGCAGTGTCCCCTACATCGGACTGATCGATATTTCGTCTTAAGGGTACCATGCTTTCATAATTCTTATACATTTCACCGAAGTTTTTCACGCCCCTGGCGGAAATGGTTTTTATCGGTCCCGCGGATATAGCGTTTACCCTGATGTTGGATGGGCCCAGATCAGCTGCCAGGTATCTTACCGATGCCTCCAGTGCAGCTTTGGCAACCCCCATGACATTGTAGTTGGGAACGGCTCTTTCACCGCCAAGATAGGTTAGGGTTACGATGCTGCCTCCCTGATCCATGAGGGGCAGGGCACCTCTTGCTATTGCCACCAGTGAGTAGGCGCTTATGTTCTGGGCAAGCAGATACCCATCACGTGATGTGTTATAGTATGCTCCTCCAAGTTCCTCCTTTTTTGCAAAAGCCACGCTGTGTACCACTCCGTGGAGGGTTCCCGCATCAGCTTTGATACTTTCAAAAAGCCGGGTGATCTCCTCATCCTTTGTTACATCACAGGGATACAAAAGAACACCGGGGATATCCTTAACCAGAGATTCCACTGCCTGCTGCGTACGTTCCCCCTGGTATGTGAATATAAGATTGGCTCCTGCAGCCAGGCAGGATTGGGCTATACCCCAGGCTATACTCCATTTGTTGGCAACTCCCATAATAAGTATGTTTTTATCTTTCAGCAACTGGTTCATAATAATCATCCTTTCATCAGTAATTCAGTTTGTACTCATCCGGACAATTTGCGTTTTAAACATGTGGATTTTGGTTTATAATTAATATCTGACAAAGCCGGAATAAGACGCTGCCGGATTCAGGTTCGTATGTATTGCATTAACGTACCAATTATGCTAGTATAGTATGAAAAAGAATTCTTGGATGTAGGATACCAAAAAATATTGGACTTGTCCATAACTTGTGATATAATTACAATGTTGTATTCGAGTGTATTATTGAACAAAGGAGGAACTAGTTGGTGAAATCTACAGCTGAAAAAGTGGAAAAAAATAAGGTAAAAATTGAGATCCAGGTCGATGCTCAGGATTTTGAAAAGGCTATGAACAAATCATATATCAAAAATAAGGGAAGGTTCGTTATTCCTGGTTTTAGAAAGGGAAAAGCTCCACGTGCTATCATAGAAAGGTACTACGGCGAAGCTGTTTTTTATGAGGACGCATTTAACGAAATTTTTCCGGAAGCATATAGCAAAGCTATAGAAGAAAACAACATTGAACCGGTAGATCAGCCCGAGTTGGATATAAAACAGATAGGCGGCGGGCAAAACCTTATATTTACTGCTAGTGTGACGGTAAAACCCGAGGTGGAACTTGGGCAGTATAAGGGAATAGAAGTAGAAAAATTAGAGTATAATGTTACAGATGAAGATGTTGAAAGTGCTATCAAAGCAATGCAGGAAAGATATGCCAGATGGAATACCGTGGAGGATGCAGTTGTAAAAGAGGGAGATCTGGTTACCCTGGATTTTTCGGGCACAGTCGATGGAGAACCCATTGAAGGCGGCAGTGCTGAGAGGTATCCTTTGGAGATTGGTTCGGGTTCTTTCATTCCCGGTTTTGAGGAGCAGCTTATAGGTCTTAAACCGGGAGATGAAAAGGAGATTAACGTAACATTCCCTGAGGACTACGGTAACGAAGATCTAAAAGGCAAGGAAGCAGTATTTAAAGTAAAGATACACGAAGTTAAGGAAAAAGAACTGCCCGAACTGGATGATGAGTTTGCAAAGGATGTCAGTGAATTTGATACATTGGACGAATACCGGACCAGTGTAAGAGAACGGCTTGAAAACCAGGTAAAGCAGGAAGCAAAGAACCTTATGGAAGCACAGCTGATAGCCAGGATTGCTGACGCGACTGAGATCGATATCCCTGAAGTTATGGTGGAAAGACAGATTGACAATATATTGATGGATTTGGAATTAAGCCTTTATTACCGTGGTATGAATTTACAGCGCTATTTAGAGGCAATCAATACATCCATGGAGGATTTTAGGGCACAATACAGGGATCAGGCATATACTAGAGTTAAGAATGCTTTAATCCTTGAGAAGATTGCACAGGTAGAGAATATTGAGGCAACTGAGGAAGATGTTGACAAGGAATTGGAAGAGCTTGCTAAGCAACGTCAAATAACCCTGGAAGAGGCTCGGGAACAATATGCAGACAATCTGGATGATATCAAAAATACCATACAGATACGGAAAACCATAGATTTTCTCATGGATAATGCAGTGTTTGTAGAAAGAATGGAGCCCGAGACCGAGGATGGGGAACCCGGGGAAGATAAACAGCAACCGGAGGATGAAAATCAGGATAAAGAAGCCCAGGCAGAAGAGCAGAAAGCAGCAGACAATGAGCCGGAAGCATAAAATACTGGTCAAAAGCCTGTAAAAGATGAGCCCTGGGAAATCAATGAAGAGGAGGGTATGGAAGATGAGTTTAATTCCTATGGTGGTAGAACAGACTAACCGTGGTGAACGTGCATATGACATATATTCCAGACTCCTGGAGGATAGAATTATATTTCTGGGAGGGGAAATATATGATCAGGTTGCCGATCTGGTAGTTGCCCAGATGTTGTTCCTTGAGGCTAAGGATCCTGACAAGGATATTCAGCTTTATATAAACAGCCCGGGGGGTTCGGTAACTGCCGGTTTGGCTATATATGATACCATGCAGTACATCAAATGTGATGTATCTACTATATGTATAGGACTGGCTGCATCCATGGGTGCATTCCTGTTGGCAGCTGGTACAAAAGGCAAACGGT
>LFTM01000189.1 GCA_001513505.1 Clostridiales bacterium DTU092
ACCAGTACAATTGTAATATGACTGGTTCTCTTACGAATCCTGTAGGCCATACCTCTTGCACGCGGTCTTATACGTTTGAGAGTTGGCCCCTGATTTGCATAAGCTTCAGCAATATACAAATTGTCCTGATCCATATTCAGATTATTCTCCGCATTGGCAACTGCCGATTTCAAAACTTTAGTCACAGGCTCGGCTGCTGCCCTGGGTATATTAACTAATATTGATAAAGCCTCGTCGACTTTTTTGCCCCGAATTAAATCAATGACTGCCTTAACTTTTCTGGGAGACATCCGAACGTATTTAGCTACAGCCCGGGGACGTCGATCTTTATTGCTCCTGCGAGCTCTGGCTTTTTCTCTTATCCTGGTAGCCACCTGCACTGCCTCCTTCCCGAATGGTTATTTTAGTGCTGTCGATCTTTCAGTATGATCTCCATGACCTCTGTACGTTCTGGTAGGAGCAAATTCACCCAGTTTGTGCCCTACCATTTCCTCAGTAATATATATCGGTACATGCTTTCGGCCATCATGAACAGCAATTGTGTGCCCTACCATTTCAGGTATAATGGTAGATGCCCTGGACCAAGTCTTAATAACCGTCTTCTTGCCTGACTCATTCATGGCTTTTATCTTTTTTAATAAACTCTCATGAACAAATGGGCCTTTTTTTACCGAACGACTCATTAAATCCGCCTCCCTTCACCGAACCGTTATTCAACAACTAGCCCCTGCGCTTAATGATATATTTATCGGATTCCTTATTCTTTTTACGTGTCTTATATCCCAATGTGGGCTGACCCCACGGTGTAACCGGTGTAGGTCTTCCTATAGGAGCCTTGCCCTCGCCACCGCCATGCGGGTGATCCACAGGATTCATTGCTGATCCGCGTACCGCTGGTCTGAATCCCATATGGCGTTTCCGGCCGGCCTTACCTATTGAAATATTTTCATGATCCAGATTTCCCACCTGACCGATTGTAGCTTTGCACTCCAACCGGATCATCCTTACCTCTCCGGAAGGCAGCCTTACCTGGGCAAATTCTCCTTCCTTTGCCATAAGCTGTGCAGAATTCCCTGCAGCTCTTACCAGCTGACCGCCGCGGCCCGGATACAGTTCAATGTTGTGAATTACGGTACCTGTAGGGATACTCTTCAGCGGCAAAGCGTTGCCGACCTTAATGTCAGCATCTTCACCTGAAACTACAGTATCTCCTACCTTAAGACCATAGGGTGCGATTATATATCTCTTTTCTCCATCCACATAGTGCAAAAGAGCTATATTAGCACTTCTGTTTGGATCGTATTCAATAGCTGCTACCTTAGCCGGAATATTATCTTTATCACGCTTAAAATCTATGATTCTGTATTTCCTCTTATTTGCTCCCCCTCTGTGCCGGACGGTGATACGACCTTTATTATTTCTACCAGAGCTTTTCTTAAGAGGTACTACCAATGATCTCTCGGGTTCCTTCTTTGTTATTTCCTCAAAGGTAGAAACTGTCATATGCCGTCTGCCAGGGGAGGTCGGATTATATCTTTTTATTGCCATGTTTTTCCCTCCCTATTACGCCATTCCTTCAAAGAACGGTATTTCTTTGCTGTCAGGAGTTAACTTGACAATCGCCTTTTTATATGAAGGCCTCCTGCCTACATGAACACCCATTCTTTTCAATTTGCCCTGCTGTCTTATGGTGTTAACTTTTTCAACTTCTACATCAAAAATCTGTTCAATAGCTTTTTTAATTTCGGTCTTGTTTGCATTAATATCTACTATAAAAGTGTACTTTCTGTCCTGCATATCAGCATAGCTTTTTTCTGTCAGAACCGGTCTGATAATTATGTCATGAGGATTCTTCATCAGGCGTACACCTCCTCTATCTGACGAACAGCATCCTGAGTAACAATAAACGTGTCATAATTCAAAATATCCAAAACATTGAGCGTATTTGTATAGGCCAATTTTACACCAGGTATGTTGCGTGCAGCCCTCAGAACCTTTTCATCCCTGCCCGGTAAAACAATAAGGGCTTTTCTTTCAACTTCAAGGTTCTTTAATACTTTAACCATTTCCTTCGTCTTGGCTTCCGGCAGGTTTAAGGAATCAAGTACAATAATTTCATTGTTTGCAACCTTTGAAGACAACGCACTTTTCATGGCCAGTCTGCGGATTTTCTTTGGTAACGTATATGAATAATCCCTTGGCTTGGGCGCAAATGTTACACCACCCTTAATCCATATAGGGGATCTGATACTGCCATGTCTTGCGCGGCCGGTTCCCTTCTGTCTCCAGGGTTTTCTCCCTCCGCCGCGAACTTCTGCACGGGTCAATGCTGACTGAGTACCCTGCCGTTTGTTAGCCAGCTGCATTTTTACAACCTGATATAAAACTGCTTCATTTATTTCTACGCCAAATACCCCATCGTCTAAATTGATTTCACCTACAGGGGTACCTTCAATATTGTACAAATCTACATTGGGCATTACACTTCCTCCCTTCAAGATATACCCCTTTTAACTATACCGATCTCTTAACTGACTTCTTTATAATGACCAGGCTTCCTTTTGCACCCGGTATCGAACCCTCCACAAGCATAAGATTGCGTTCGGGGTCAACCTTGATAACTTCCAGGTTCTGTACTGTTACCCTGTCATTGCCTTTTCTGCCGGGAAGTTTTTTGCCTTTAAACACACGGCCCGGAGAAGAAGTAGCACCCAAAGAACCAGGTCCTCTATGGTACTTGGAACCGTGGCTTTCCGGTCCTCTGGAAAAATTATATCTTTTAATGGTGCCGGCAAAACCTTTCCCTTTTGAAAACCCGGTCACGTCAACCCTGTCACCCTCGGTAAAAATATCTGCCTTAATCTCACTTCCAATATTATAATTTTCTACATTGGAAACTCTGATTTCCCGAAGGTATCTTTTATAAGGAACTTTCGCTTTATCAAAATGCCCTTTTTGAGGTTTATTTAATAGTTTTTCTCTGATATCTGAAAAACCAACCTGAAGAGCATTATATCCTTCTTTTTCCCGGGTCTTTATCTGGGTAACGACACAGGGACCCGCTTCAATAACCGTAACGGGCACCAGTGATCCGTTTTCTCTAAAAACCTGAGTCATACCTATTTTCTTGCCCAGAATTGCCTTATCCATCATCTCAACCTCCATTCTAGAAGTAGCTCTTCATCGTTTACAGTTTGATTTCAATATCCACTCCAGCCGGCAAATCCAGCCTCATCAGCGAATCAACGGTTTTCGGTGTAGGACTCAAAATATCGATAAGCCTCTTGTGGGTCCTCATCTCAAACTGCTCACGAGAATCCTTATATTTATGCGGAGCCCGAAGTATGGTAATTATACTTTTCTCTACAGGCAGGGGAATTGGGCCTGATACTCTGGCTCCGGTCTTCTTAGCAGTATTAACTATTCTCTGGGCTGACTGATCAATTAAACTGTGATCGTAAGCCTTCAACTTGATTCTAATTTTTTGAGTCGCCATGTTTTCCCTCCTTCTTATACCAACAGGTTTCAACCGGCTGCTTTTCCAGCAAATCATATTTATATATAAGTGAAATTACATTTCCCATCAGCCCCGCTGTGGGCTGCCGATAACCTGTAAACAGAATGATATATCGGCACACAACTTCTTAATTTTATATTAATAAGCGCATAAAATCAAACATTTTTTATATTTTTAATTTAATAAAATTCATTTTGTAATTACGGTGTGCCACAGCCGGGTTATGGGCATCTCCATACTATTCAGTATGGAGAATCCCGTAATATTAGCCTTTGAATAAACATCTTAGGGATGTAACCAGGCTACGTTCCCGCTGGTTATTCAATGATCTCAGTTACAGCACCGGCACCAACTGTCCTGCCGCCTTCCCTGATAGCAAACCTTAACCCTTCTTCTATCGCTATGGGAGTTATCAGCTTTACCGTCATGTTTACGTTGTCTCCCGGCATTACCATCTCTACTCCCTCTGGTAACTCAATTACACCTGTTACGTCTGTCGTCCTGAAATAAAACTGCGGCCTGTATCCGTTGAAAAAGGGTGTGTGTCTGCCTCCCTCTTCCTTAGTCAGTACGTATACCTGTGCCTTAAACTCTGTGTGAGGCTTTATGCTCCCAGGCTTTGCCAATACCTGTCCACGCTCTACCTCGTCACGCTGTATTCCACGTAACAATGCCCCTATGTTGTCGCCTGCCACTGCCTGATCCAGAAGCTTCCTGAACATCTCTACCCCTGTTACTACCGTCGACCTGGGCTCGTCCATCAATCCTACTATCTCTACTGTATCCGATACCTTCAATACCCCACGCTCTACCCTGCCGGTCGCTACTGTCCCGCGGCCCGTTATCGAAAATACGTCCTCTACAGGCATCAGGAACGGCTTATCTACATCTCGCTCAGGTGTCGGTATATATTCGTCTACTGCTTCCATTAACTCAAATATTGCCTTGCACCATGGATCGTTCTCTACATCTTTCCCGGCCTTTACAGCCTCTAATGCCTGCAATGCCGAACCACGTATCACAGGTACGTCGTCACCGGGAAACTCATATTCGCTCAATAGTTCCCTTATCTCCATCTCTACTAACTCTAACAGTTCCTCGTCGTCTACCATGTCTACCTTGTTCATAAATACTACTATATATGGTACGTCTACCTGTCTCGCCAACAGTATGTGCTCCCGGGTCTGTGGCATTACACCGTCAGCTGCAGATACTACCAGGATAGCACCGTCCATCTGGGCTGCCCCTGTTATCATGTTCTTTACATAGTCAGCATGTCCGGGACAGTCTACGTGTGCATAGTGCCTGTTCTCTGTCTCGTACTCTACGTGGGATGTGTTTATTGTTATTCCTCTTTCCTTCTCCTCAGGCGCCTTGTCTATTGCCTCATAATCAGTTGCCTGAGCTCTCCCGTATTTCGCCAGCACCATCGTTATCGCTGCTGTCAGTGTCGTCTTACCATGGTCTACGTGCCCTATCGTGCCTACGTTTACATGCGGTTTCGTCCTCTCAAATTTCGCTTTAGCCATCTCTCTTTTCCTCCCTTTGTTAGCTGCATCTTGTAATATTGAACCTCCCACAAATAAATCGCAGGATTCCTGCTTCACCGATAGTTTTTTCTATCTCCACAGGCGTCAGTTCGGGGCGTTCAGAACCCTACCGTACCTCATAACGTAAGTATTTTCTCTGGCTGATAAACTTATCACATTAAGTTTTATTATATATAATGGAGCCCACGACCGGACTTGAACCGGTGACCTCCGCCTTACCATGGCGGCGCTCTACCGACTGAGCTACATGGGCATTTTTAAAAACTATAATATAATAAACAACCATTGACAAAACTGGAGCGGGTGATGGGAATCGAACCCACGCTGCCAGCTTGGGAAGCTGGAGTTCTACCATTGAACTACACCCGCA
>LFTM01000222.1:0-950 GCA_001513505.1 Clostridiales bacterium DTU092
GCCCACATCTGGTTCTGACCTACCTCGGTACAGATAATTGCCTTCCCGCGGGTAAGCTCATAAAGCTTTTCAATAACAAACTGAGGTGTCAATTCACCCTTTGGGGCACGGGGTTTTACAGGATGAGCTTTTTTCCACTCATCTATCTGTTTATTCCATCCGTTAGGTTTCTTTTCATCGACCATGTCAATTAACTTGCTTAAAATCTTCTTTACATCACCGCATACAGGAATGTGAGTGCTAATGTTTTTTCCGATTTCTGCCGGATCTATATCAATATGGATTATAGTCGCATGGGGCGCAAACCTTTCTACCTTACTTACTACACGATCGCTGAAACGCGCACCGACAGCTATAAGCACATCACAATTAGATACGGCATAGTTGGAAAACCGTGTTCCGTGCATACCTACCATACCCATAAAATATGGGTGATTTCCGGGAAATGCCCCCATTCCCATAAGTGAGCAGGCCACAGGAGCCTTTATTTTTTCAGCAAAAGCAACCAGTTCACGGTTGGCCTGGGATATGTTTACTCCTCCCCCTGCATAAATTACCGGTTTTTCAGCCTTATTTATTACCTCAACGGCCTCGTTTACGCTTTTTTCAATACGAGCCTTAGTATAAAAATGGGGATGAAAAGTATCTTCACTGACATAGGCTGTATCTATTTCTTCCCGCTGATACTCTATCAAGGTGTTCTGTACATCTTTTGGAATATCCACCACAACCGGTCCTGGTCTCCCGGTACGGGCTATTTGAAATGCTTTTCTGATAATCTCGGGCAAACGTTCAGGATCTTTGACTATATAGTTGTGTTTTGTAATAGGCGCGGTCACACCGGTTATATCAACTTCCTGGAAAGAATCCTTACCCAAAAGCGAGCACGCAACCTGACCGGTAAATACCACCAGAGGAACCGAATCCATATACGCCGTTGCTATACCGGT
>LFTM01000222.1:1046-9010 GCA_001513505.1 Clostridiales bacterium DTU092
CGCATCATAGATTGAAAGAACTGCTCCTCCCGGAAACCCAAAGATGGTATCCACATTCTGTTCCCTTAAACATTCCACTACCGCTTGTGCTCCCGTAATTTTCATGCCATCTAACCTCCCTGCTGTAAAAAAATTTAAAAAATTGTATGAAAAAACCCTTCATCCCTCATGGGACGAAAGGTCTTCTTTCGCGGTACCACCCATATTCACCATTGCTTCGCAGCAAATGGCCTCACCAGGATACGGCCCAAATCAGGCTTATATCCCTGTGCTGTAACGGGCACATCCCGTCAGGGCCTACTGTTACTTCAGCCCGGCAGCTCCGGGACGAGAGTCAGCCATTTCCCCGGGTACCGGTTCGCAGCATCCACCGGCTCTCTGCAACCCATCAGGAAAAGCTAAGTTTCCCTTCATCGCCTTTTTTTGAGTATATTGCGTATATTGTAATATAAACCAAACGGGAATGCAAGCGGTTTTTTGAAATTTTTTGCTAAATTTTACACGGGAGATTAAACAGAGAGTTTATCAAATATATCCTCCAATGCATAATAACAGCTATCAAATATATCCATCATCTTACGGTATTTATCCTGATTGGATGGGGTGGGTTGCTGGACATCCTCTATACGGATAAACTTATCAGTGACACTAAAGTCCTTAAACACTCCAATCCCCACACCTGCCGTTATGGCAGCGCCCATGGAGGTAGCTTCTTCAAGGTAGTTGGGTTTCAGGATCTTTAAGCCATACACATCGGCCAGTATCTGTCTCCATACCCTGCCCTTGGCCCCTCCTCCGATTACTATCATTTCCTTAATATCCTCATGCTCTTTGAATATACCGAGGATAATGTTCAGATTCATTGTAACCCCTTCGAGGACCGCCCGGAAAAGATCTTCCCTCTTATGTTCCATGGTAAGCCCAATAAACCCTCCCCGGGCATTGGGGTTCCACCTGGGACTTCTTTCCCCCATAAGATACGGCAGGTATATAAGCCCTCTGGCTCCCACAGGAGACTTTTCAACTGCCTGATTTATAATATCATAAGGGCTGACTCCTTTTTCCTCAGCCTGCAGGCATTCTATTTTACAGATCTCGTTCTTTAACCAGCTGTATGAGCCGCCGGCAGCCTGCATGGTTCCACAGGGGGATATCTTACCCGGGATTATATGAGCCCAGTTGAAAGTCCTCATCTTTTCATCAAAAATAGGTTTGTCGGTGGTAATAGCTATCCATGATGAGGACCCTATATAGTTGTAAGCTATCCCTTCTTCGACGCATCCGGCTCCCACCGCCGAACACAGGCCGTCGCCGCCTCCACATACCACTGCAGTTTTTGTGCTCAGACCGATCTCATCGGCAACCTTACTGCTGACATTTCCCACCACATAGGTTGATTCTTTGAGAACCGGCAGTTTATCGCCGTCAATTCCCGATGCATCGATAATATCATCCGACCATTCAAAGGTGTTAAGATCCAGAGCATTGGTACCCGATGCATCGGAATATTCTGTAACAAATTGACCGGTGAGTTTATAGATAATATAATCCTTTGCATTAAGCATTTTGTATGTATTCCTGTATATTTCCGGCTCATGATTCTTAACCCACATCAGCTTTTCAATGCTATATGAGGCGCTGGGTCTGTGTCCCGTAATTCTGTAAAATTCTTGGCTGCCGATCTTTTCTTTTATGGCCCCGGCTTCCTGTACAGCCCGCATATCAGCCCATATGATGGCATCTCTCAAAGGCACCCCATTTTTATCGACACATAAACAGCCCATCATCTGGCCGCTGAAGGAAACAGCCAGCACATCCTCCTTATTGATCCCCTCCATAATATTCCTGGTGGTCACACATACAGCCTCCCACCAGTCATCCGCATTCTGTTCAGCCCAGTTCTGATTGAAATAACGGGTGTCGTAAGAATATACGGCGCTCTTGACCAACTGTCCTTCGGTAGTATATAGGGTCGCTTTGTTACCGGAAGTTCCAAGATCATGTGCCAACAAATACTTTGGCATAATCATTCACCCCCGTATATTTAACTCCCCATAGAATCCCGGGAAGTAACTAATTCTTCCATTTGGGGTTATCAATAACGGCAACTTTTCCGTCTTCCTCCACTACAAGCTTTCTGAAGCCTTTTTCCTCAATAGTTCCGTAATCATGCCCTGCATCAGCCCGGAATGCAAAAAACATAACAAAAGGTTCACTACCGGTATTTATACTTCTATGAGCATATCCCGCCGGTACGTATACAGCCTTTCCGGGTGCCAACTCACAAGCGGTCCAGTCACCTTCAGTATTTTCCATCAGCAGATATCCCCGTCCACTCAAACAGTAATATATTTCTGCGGTATCCAGAATCTCGTGAAAATGTCCCTTTGTCATAAAATACTCGCGTCCTACCTTGCCGGGATATATAACGGTGGTTCCAAAGGCTATATCTCCCGGTGTCCGGGGTATATCCAGCTCATAAAACTCGTAAACCAACGGATCCCCTTCTTTTACGAGTTGATGATATGCTTCATCATCAAAGTACATATTTTTCATATCGGAAAGATATCTTCTGGAGGATTCTTTACTGTCCGATAAGCCTGAATGAATATCAAAATCTATCACAAACGGACTTAAAACGTTAAATTTCTGTTCCCCCGCCATAATTATCACCGTCTTTCATAATGATATTTTAACATATGAAACTTTATTATTCTATTACCTTATGGTGTGGGCAATCCGTTCCAGCCTGCCAAAGGTCTGAGGATCAATTTTTATATGAAAAACCTCTTCAATGACCAGTGTCCAACCATATATAAAGTATATCCATCCATCTTCAACATGCAGATTTCTTTCCCGTTTCTGAGCATTTGCCTGGTGAAGAAACTTCAGATCCCCCCTGTAGTTCAGCTCCCAAACAAGGCTGTTTGGCGGGAACATACTGCCATCCATCAAAGGCGAGCCCGGACGATCCTTTCCCATACCGGTAGCATTAACAATGAGGGAATAGGGCTTTAATGTTTTTAGCACTTCGTCATTCTGTCCTGGCTGAGAACACAGATGGTATTCCATTTTAACCCTTGGGTTCATTCCGTCAAGTTTTTCTCTTGCAGAATCAAGCCTTGGTTTACTTCTGTTGGTTATTATTATTTTCGAAGGCACATCTTCCCCGTGCTCTTCCCTCATAAGGTACGAACTTATCGCAAGTGCACTTCCCCCTGCCCCCATGATCATTACCTCGCCACCGTGATCTTTCCAGTAATTTTTCGGAATAAAGGCCTGCATCGCAAAGCCGCTTGATATGGGATCCTTGGCATGCCCTTCCAGCCTGCCATGCTTTTTAGAAATTGAGGACAGTTCACCAAACTTAACGGCATATGGATCCAGGTATTCAAACATATCCCTGGCAGCGTTATAGATATCGATCTTATGGGTAGTTACCAGAGCTCCCAGTGACAACTCATCTTTTTTTATAAATTCTACAACTTCGCGATAAATTGACGGATCAGAGTGGATTTCTATATCAATCCCCTTCAATACCGCATTATCAAGCCCCAGCTCCTTTGCCCAGAGGGGAAAAAGCTTCATAATAGACGAACTGCCTGTTGTCACACCTATAAAATACATTGTGGGCACAACAGCCTTTTCTGGCAGCTGCACAATATCACCTTCCATTCATTTCCATGCTAATCCTGTAACAAATAATCTATTTTCCCTGGTGTAAATCCCTTACAGCAGCTTCCATCAGGATGAAAAATGCCTGTCCTTCCGGTGCTACTCCCGGATAGTCAAAAGTAGGAGCACCGCATACTCCTTGTACAAAACCGTATTCATCCACCTTGCTGTAAGCAGCTTCTCTCGCTTTATCGGCATATTTGAGGTAGCTTTCATCAATATATCCTCTTGCAACACCTCTATATATAGCATAAGCCACCATTTGACCTACATTGGTTTCCACAAATGAGCCGGGATCGTCCAGAACATCATGGAAAAGTCCGTCTTCACGCTGACATGTAACGCATCCATCTATGAGATCCCTCACGTAGGATATCAAATATTCCCTATCCTCAGCCCTGTCAGAAGGCAGCATATCTATAACCCTGGTTATACCTGCAACAGCCCAGCCGTTTCCAACACCCCAGAAATCCTTCCTTGCAAAATCACCAAGATCGTCATCCCATATGTGGGACAGCAGTTTTTTGTTTTCATCATAGAGATATTTTCTGAATCCCTTTATCTGCTTCAGAGCCTCGTCTATGTCTCCGTATTTACACAGAAACGGCGGCGCCATGTAATAGGCATCAACCCAGACCTGATTCTTAATATTGAAATGAAATATTATTCCATCAACTGTTTTAGGTGCTCTGTATTTCAGATAATAGTACAATTTGTCTGCAGCTTTTTTAAGACTTTCATCACCGGTTTTTTCAGCCGAAACAATCAATGCCTCTCCTATTGCTGCCGGGTCGTCCACCGACTCGTTTTTCTCCATGACTCCTACACGTCCGTCCTTGCTCTTTCTGACCAGCGCAGCCTTACAAAGCTGAACAATCTGGTCGGAAAAACCGTCAAATTCCAGAAGTGCCTGTGCTGTACATCCCTGTTCCCATTGAAAACGTTGAAATGAAAGAAGTGCAGATTTAACCTTGTTTACAGTTTCATAGTCAACCTTTCTCATTGATAATACCCCTTTCATAATATTTAAATAAATCATCAGATATGCGAACTAAGAAGCTTTAATGAGACAAATTGTATGAATAGTTTTACCAGCATAAGGTTATTATTCACATAAACGACAGCATTTGTGTTTACATTATAATGTTAACTCATAATATGTAAAGTTGTCAACAATTTTTAGCAACATATACAAAATAGACATTAAAAGTTGTGTTATTTAGTTTATTGACAAATCAAAAAATTTAAAATAATATTATAATGTAATAACATAGGTATTCTGCTATTATTTTATATTATTACTAAATATTACTAATGCATTTATTTTTTGGTGATATGAGGTGAAAAAATGGCAAAGCTGGACATCGTCAATTTTAAATTGGACAAAAATATTCCCATACCACTGTATTATCAATTAAAGCAGCAGATAATACGGGAAATAACCAATAACCGCTTAAAACCGGGTGATAGTATCCCTACCGAAGAGGAATTTTCAAGGGCTCTGAACATCAGCCGCCCAACTATACGTCAGGCGCTGGGCGAACTGGTCAATGAGGGATATATATATAGACTTAAGGGTAAAGGAACATTCGTATCTCCACCAAAAATAGACGAGCTGTTTTTTCAAAAACTAGAAAGTTTTAACGATGAAATGATAAAAAAAGGGTTAAAACCCTCGACAAGAGTTCTTGACCTCAACGTAATTCCCGGTATTGCCAGAATTAATGAGATGCTGAACATCCCATTGGAAGAAAAGCTTGTATACCTCTTCAGGTTAAGATTTGCCAACGACGAACCTATTGTATACGTTGAAACCTATCTGCCATATAAAGATTGTCCTGGAATTATTGAAGAGGATTTTACAAGGGGTTCACTTTACCGAATCCTTGAGGAAAAATACAACAAAAGGATAGTAAGGGCAACCAGGAAAATTGAAGCTGTAAACGCAAGTAAAGAAGATGCAAAACTTCTGGGCATAAAAAATAATGATGCTATTCTTTTTGTGAGAACCGTGGCTTATGACTGGTACGGAACGCCCACCGAATACTCGGAAGCACGTTACAGAGGCGATCGCAATCAGTTCAGCGTAGACCTGGTAAGATCCAATGGTAATAATCATACTAATCAGTAAAACCATAATAGCTCAGGGCGCGGCCACCAATTCGGCAATTGAATGAGCATATATTCTGGAATTTAGTATTAAATCCTCAATTCCTATGTATTCATCCTTCTGATGAGCTAATTCCGGTTTCCCTGGAAACACCGCTCCAAATGCCACCGCGTCCTTAATAGCCCTGGCATAGGTTCCGCCGCCTATAGCCATGGTATAGGCAGGTTGTCCCGTCAATCTGGTGTAAACACTCATCAAAGTCTGCACCAGAAAGTGATCTTCCGGTACATACAAAGGTTTTTGATAATGCAACTCTTCAACTTCAACCCCGTTTTGTGCGGCGATATCTCCTATTATTTTCAACACATGTTCTTTATCGATGCTGACTGGATAACGGATGTCGATGACAGCCTCTCCTAAATCCCTGTCTATATTAATCATTCCCAGATTTAAAGTAAGCTTTCCGGACAGCTGATCCTCCATAGCAAGACCTAAGGATTCCCCTTGAACTTCCATCCCCACTTTATTGTGGAGAAACTGAATAAAGCGTTCCATATCACCTTCTCCCGGCCCTAAGCTTACCAGATACGCCAGCATTTGCCCCACAGCATTTCGCCCCATCTCGGGAGCGCTGGCATGCGCCAGCTTTCCTAATGATCTTATCTGCAGATTGCCGTTCTCATCAGAAGTAACCGTAAACTCATATCCGGTGGAGTTTTTAAAATTCTCAATGCCAGACATTATATTATCATTATTGGCTGATGAATCAAAAATACATGTGCATTCATCAGGCACCATATTGGGGCGCTGCCCGCCCGACATTTTCTGAAGCCCTATGGAGTTATCTTTTTGTGAAAACTTCTTTCTCAATGCTATGTGTAAGATCCCTTTTTCAGCGTTAATGACCGGATATCGTCCGTCAGGACTGACACCAAAGTCAGGCATAGGTTCACGGTCGAAATAATACTTAAGGTCCTCCCAGCCACTCTCTTCATCGGTCCCGAGTATGAGCCTCACCCGTTTGTTGACAGGCACGCCCGCCTCCTTAACAGCCTTCATGGCATACAGCGCCGCAACAGCCGGGCCCTTATCATCTATTGCACCCCGTCCGTAAATTCTGCCATCCTGAATTTTGGCGTCAAACGGCGGATAAGTCCATCCGGCTCCCGGAGGTACAACATCCAGGTGTACAAGAATTCCCATCATTTTATCGCCCTGTCCAAACTCAATATGTCCCGCATAACCGTCAACATTTTTAGTTGTGAAACCCATCTCTTCGCCAAGCTGCAGCATATATTCAAGAGCTTGATTAACGGGTTCTCCAAAGGGTTTGCCCGGCTGCGCCGGACCTTTAACGCTGGGTATAGCAACCAGCTCGCAGGTCGAACGTATTATTTCATCACGGTATGATCCGATAAGGGAATTTAAATGCATAAAAAAGCCTCCTTAACAGTCAAAATATATCTTCCACACTAAACCCCTTGCCCTCAACCTCCCGGGTATCAATTATAGACATAAAGGCTTTGGGGTCCACTTTTCTTACCACTTCCCTGACCTTTGACAGTTCCATGGTGCGAACTACCGTATAAATCAGCTTTTTATCCTGACCTGTATATGCCCCTTCGCCGTTTAAAAAGGTAATTCCTCTATGCAGATTATCAAACAGTTCCTGAGCCATTTCTTCAGCCATATCGGAAACTATAATTACAGTCTTCTTATGGTTAAATCCTGCCTGTATGGCATCCACCGCTTTGCTGCTGACAAAAATACCTACCATGGAAAACATTGCTGCTTCAAGATTAAGCAATACCGCAGCCACACCAAGTATTACAAAATTGAATACGGCTGTGACTCCGCCAACGTTGAATGAAAAAAATTTATTTATAAGCAGCGATACAATGTCGGTTCCACCAAGGGAACCCCGGTTTTTTATCACAATACCGGCACCTACCCCGGAGATAAGCCCGCCAAAAATTGAAGCAATCATGGTATCCTGTATTTTCATTGTCCAGCCTCTGGTAAGGTACAAAAAAAGTGACATGCTTATTATTCCCAAAATACTCAGATAAACAAACCGTCTTCCCAGGTACACATAGCCGCCAATAAAAAGCGGGATATTTAGTATAATCACTGTAATCTCAGTAGGTAAAGAAAATAAATACTGTAGAACTATGGCTAT
>LFTM01000135.1 GCA_001513505.1 Clostridiales bacterium DTU092
GTCCAACGTCAAGCCCGCTGGCACCTATAGTTACATGGGGATACTCATTCCAATATCTATCTATATTAGGTGTATTTGCTTTATAAACAGCATTCCATTCTTTCTTTTTATTTATTCCAAACCCATCCATTATAATCAGGGCGGTCAAATCCTTTTGCATATTATCCTCCTAGTAATTAACGATTTTAGAAAAATCCTGTGCTTTTAAGCTGGCTCCGCCCACCAACCCGCCGTCAATCTCGGGCATATTCATCAACTCGGCGGCATTATCCGGCTTTACGCTGCCTCCATATAAAATTCTTATCTGCGCTGCCGCCTGGCTCCCCAATACACTTTCCACTACCTTGCGGATATAGCCGATAACTTCATTCGCGTCATCGCTGGATGCGGTTCTTCCCGTTCCAATTGCCCATACAGGTTCATAAGCAATGACTACTCTGTCGGCCACATCAGCGGTTAATCCTTTCAGGGCTGCTCGTGTCTGGGTGTCCACAACTTTTTCAGTAACACCCTGTTCACGCTGCTCCAGCGTCTCGCCTACACAAATTATGGGAATCAGATTATGGGAAACAGCTGACAGCACCTTTTTGTTTACCATTTCGTCGGTTTCACCAAAATACTGTCTTCTCTCAGAGTGACCTATAATGACATACTCCACGCCTGCTTCTTTCAACATTCCGGGTGCTACCTCACCGGTGAATGCACCTTGCTCTTCCCAATACATATTTTGAGCACCCAGTTTTATATTGGAACCTTCCAGGGCTTCCTTAGCAGCAGGCAGACAAATAAAAGGAGGACACACCACCACTTCGGCCTGTGCATCCTTTACCAAAGGTTTTAATTCTTCTATTAATGACACCGCCTCGGACGGTGTTTTATACATTTTCCAGTTTCCAGCTATAATTGGTCTTCTCATACGCAAACTCTCCTCACATCCCAGCCCACCTGCCCGGGATTCCCGGGCAGGATTCGGTTGGGTAATCTATATAAAAATTTAGGGGGCAATGTTAGCGANNCACCGGGAAGCACCTTTCCTTCAAGGAACTCCAGTGAAGCTCCCCCACCTGTGGAAATATGGGTCATCTTATCAGCAAAACCCAGCTGTTCAACAGCGGCTGCTGAATCTCCACCCCCAATGATTGTGGTACCACTGCATTCACTTACATACTTTGCAATGGCCTTTGTACCTTCGGCAAAGGCGGGCATTTCAAAAACTCCCATGGGCCCATTCCATACAACGGTTTTTGCCTTCCTGATTTCCTCACCAAACATCTCCCGTGTTTCAGGCCCTATATCCAATCCCTGCCAGCCCGGTGTTATGTCTTTACTGCTCACTACCTTGTGGGCAGCATCGGCTTTAAAATCATCGGCAACCACATTGTCAACGGGCAGCAGCATCTTTACTCCTTTTGCCTTCGCCTTCTCCATCAGCTCTTTAGCCAGATCTATCTTATCCTCCTCCAGCAGAGAATTGCCTATCTCGTAGCCCATAGCTTTTAAGAAAGTATAAGCCATACCTCCGCCAATAAGAAGGACATCCACCTTTTCTATCAGGTTCTCAATTACTCCAATCTTATCCGAAACCTTGGCCCCGCCGAGAATAGCGACAAAGGGGCGTTCCGGATTTTCAAGGGCTTTACCCATGACCTCCAGCTCTTTCTGAATCAGGTATCCTGCAACAGCCGGCAGATAATGGGCTACCCCTTCAGTAGAGGCATGAGCTCTGTGTGCGGTGCCAAAGGCATCATTCACAAACACGTCGCCCAGTTGAGCCAAAGCTCTGGCAAACTCTGGATCGTTCTTGGTCTCCTCCTTATGGAAGCGAACATTTTCCAGGAGAACCACTTGACCATCCTGCATATTGGCTACAGCCTGTTTTGCGCTTTCACCTATAACATCCTGAGCCATTATAACTTCCTGGCCAAGAAGCTCGCCCAGGCGTTTGGCAACCGGAGCCAGACTGTATTTTGGATCCACAGTTCCTTTGGGCCTTCCCAGGTGAGACATGAGTATAACTTTTGCTTTGTTATTTACAAGGTACTGAATAGTGGGAAGCGCTGCCCTTATGCGGGTATCATCGGTTATATTCTTGTTTTCATCCAAAGGAACGTTGAAGTCCACTCGCACCAGCACACGTTTCCCGCCTACCTGAATATCCTCAATGGTTTTTTTATTCACCAAGATCACTCCTTTGCATTACAGACCCTTGGCTATAATGTATTCGATCAGATCTACTACTCTGCAGGAGTAACCCCATTCATTGTCATACCAGGATACTACCTTGGCGAGATTACCCTCAATAACCATGGTGGACAAACCATCTACTATAGATGAACGGGAGTCTCCCTTGAAATCTATAGATACCAACGGCTCTTCCTCATAACCCAGTATGCCCTTCATGGGACCTTCGGCAGCTTCTTTCATTGCAGCATTGATTTCTTCTGCTGTAGCAGGTTTCTCCAGCTCAGCTACAAGGTCTACAACCGATACAGTAGGAGTAGGTACTCTCATTGCAAAACCGTTTAGTTTGCCCTTGAGTTCGGGAAGTACCAATGCAACGGCCTTAGCAGCACCTGTTGTTGTAGGAATAATTGACAAAGCAGCTGCTCTTGCTCTTCTCAAGTCCTTATGGGGCAGATCAAGAATTCTCTGATCATTGGTATAAGAGTGAACGGTGGTCATAAGCCCTTTCTTTATACCAAAATTCTCATGCAATACCTTGGCAAATGGAGCCAAACAGTTTGTAGTACAGGAAGCATTAGAAATGACATGATGATTAGCAGGATCATACTTGTCTTCATTTACACCCATAACAATGGTAATATCCTCGTTCTTTGCAGGAGCGGAAATAACAACCTTTTTTGCACCGGCGTCTAAGTGCTTGGAAGCTTTGTCCCTTGCAGTGAAAAGTCCTGTTGATTCAAGAACAACGTCTACCCCTAGATCTTTCCAGGGAAGGTTTGCAGGATCTCTCTCTGCCAATACCTTGATCTCTTTTCCGTTAACTACCAACGCATCGTCCTTTACCTCTACTTCTCCGTCAAACTTGCCGAAACAGGAGTCGTACTTCAACAGATGAGCCAAAGTAGCAGCATCCGTCAAATCATTGATAGCAACGACTTCAAAACTAGCATTCTTTTCTAATGCTGCTTTGAATGCATTCCTTCCAATTCTTCCAAAACCATTAATACCAACTTTCACGGCCATATATGTATTCCTCCTTTTTCATTTTGTTTATTTTTGCTGTCAAAAAACAGCATTATTTATTTACCTAAACTTATCAGAAACCATGGGTATATACTCTATTTACCCATGACATCAACTGAACCCGGTTGATAAAGCTACCGCCGTTTAACCAACCGCATTATTTCACGGGCAGCACCTTCATCGGTTACTAAAACCCCGTTGCTCCAGTGGGTAAGTACAGCAACTATTGCCTGCGCCTTTTGTTTGCCACCTGCAACTCCTATTATCCTGGGGATACGTTTAAGATTATCCATATTTAGCCAGATTGAATTACATGCGTAAACTATCTCGCCCTTTGCATTGAAAAAATATCCGAAAGCTTCAGCCACAGCTCCCAGTTTTTCCAATGACTGTTGCAGGCTCGGTTCAAAGTTTCTTCTCTGCATCATGTCCCGTGCCCGCCCTATTCCGTAAATAAGGATATCGGCATTTTTAAGATTCTCAATAACGCTCCTGATGTCAGGCTCATTCATAAGAGTTTCCATGGATTCAGCCCGGAGCTGATCCGGAATATGTAAAAGCCTGTACTGCCCTCCCAGCTTTTTCGCAAAGATGGAAGCTATTACATTTGACTGATACTCAACATTTCTGCCGATACCGCCTCTGGCAGGCACTACAACTATATCTGTGTGATCATGGGTTACGGACAGGGCATCAGCAACAGCACCAACGGTAGAACCGCCTGTAACGGCTATTATATTGCCCCTTGTGATTATGCTTTTTAAATATTCAGCTGCTGCTTTACCTATATCCTTTAAAACCAGCGGGTCCTCATCTGCATCACCGGGAACAACTATGGCATGCTGTAAACCGAGAGTTTGCACAAGACCCGTTTCCAGCTCATTAAGACCTCTCAGCTTATGGGTAAACTCCTGTAGACCTTCAAGGAGCGATTCACCTTCTGCGGTAACCCTCATACCTGAAGGTCCGATATCCAGAAAACCCGCACTCCTTAAAAAATCGGTCTCGCTGCGAACTACCCTTTCCCCAAGGCCAAGACATGATGCCAGTGCTCTTCGTCCAATAGGCTGGGAAATATATATATTACGCAATATAGTATATCGCTTTTCAAAGAGTTCTATTAGTTCAGGTACTATTTTCTTTAGCAATATATGGGTCTGCGCCATAAACCACTTCACTCCGGACTTGTTTTGTCCCGCCGTGCAAAAAACGTCCCGCCAAGGTTAATAAAAAAAGGTTACAACCAGGACAATTAAAATACATTCCTTATTGTATATTATATCCTTGGAAATTTCAATACAATTACCGAAAAAATATTAACAATCTGTCCGGCGCAAGCTGCTCAGTTGAACTTCTTATTTTTTTATACCCTTCTGCCTATTGATCAAAACAGACAGTTTCAGCAATATCTTCATAATTTTTAATGTAAAATAAATGGCCAACAACACATATTGGCCATTTATTTCTCTCTAAGTCGTCCCATACATTCAAGTCCCGGAAAACCTAGCTGCCTCATTGCTTCATATATTATAATGGCTACTGAGTTGGATAAATTAAGGGAACGGGCCCCCGGTATCATGGGAATTCGTATGCAGCGTTGATAATTTTTCCGTAATAGATCCTCAGGAAGTCCGGCCGTCTCCTTACCAAAAAATATTATACTGTCAGGAGCATACCGTACC
>LFTM01000121.1 GCA_001513505.1 Clostridiales bacterium DTU092
GACTTATTCCTCTTGCTGATGTAAATCAGGGTGGAGACCTGTTAGACAGGATCGTGATGATCCGGAGACAAATCGCCCTTGATTTGGGCCTTATTGTACCAATTATCAGACTGAGAGATAACATACAGCTAAACCCCAATGAGTATGTAATCAAGATTAAAGGGGTTGATGTAGCACGGGGAGAAGTTTTACCCGATCATCTGCTGGCTATGGATCCAGGCACTATAGAGGAGCCTATTGAAGGAATTGATACAGTGGAACCTGCTTTTGGCATGCCGGCCAAGTGGATAAAAGAACACCTCAGGGAAAAAGCGGAAATGTCAGGGTATACCGTTGTAGATCCTCCATCTGTCATAGCAACCCATTTAACAGAAATCATTAAAAAGCATGGCCATGAGTTGCTGAACAGACAGGATGTTCAGACGCTGCTTGACAACATAAGAGATAAATACCCTGCTCTGGTTGAAGAAGTTGTGCCAAAAACTTTGACTCTTGGTGAGGTGCAGAAAGTACTGGCCAACCTGATAAAAGAAAATGTTCCTATTCGCGATATGGTTACTATTATGGAAACCCTTGCCGACTACGGAAATGTTACCAAAGATCCGGACATGCTGACTGAATATGTACGGCAGGCCTTATCTCGAACTATAACACTGAGATTTATGCCTGACAGAAAAGGAAAAGTGCTGACACTTGCTCCGGAGCTGGAGCAAGCAATTATGGAAAGCTTGCAGCAGACTGAGCATGGTTCTTATCTATCCATGGAACCCGTTAAAACACAAAGTATACTTAGAAACCTGTCAAAAGAAGTAGAAAAAATAACTTCTTTAGGACTGCAGCCAATAATAGTAACCGTTCCTATAGTCAGAACATATTTCAAAAAGCTTACTGAACAGATTGCTCCCGATTTAATCGTTTTATCATATAACGAACTTGATGGTTCAGCAGAAATACAGTCAATTGGGGTGGTGAATGGGTAGCTTATGAAGGTAAAGAGGTTTATAGGGCAAAACACTCAGGAAGCAATGCAAAAAATAAGTGATGAGATGGGCAAGGACGCCGTTATACTGAATACCCGCAAAATACGGCAAAAGGGGATTACCGGTTTTTTTAAAAAACCTTTAGTTGAGGTGGTTGCAGCAGTAGATGAACGTGTGCCTCAAAACAATCAAATGTTAAATACCCAGATAGGTAGATTGTACAGTCAAAAGCAGACTTTCTCAGTTAATGAAAATACCCCTGCGGTTCTGAAAAGATTGGAAAATCAAATTGAGCTAATAAACAAATTGGTGAACAGACTTACGCACGGTGTCAGTGTTGTGGAGAATACTTCCAGGTTACCGGTGAAACCAGCATTTTTGTCCTATTATGAACAACTGGTTAAAAATGAAGTACATGAGGATATAGCAAAAGTTATTATTGAAAAAGCCATTAGTTTTTATGAGGAAGAACGTACTGAATTTGAAAGTTGTTTAAACAAAGTACTACTGGAATATCTTGGCCCTTCCCAGCCCTTACAACTACCAGACGGTCAAAGAAAAATTGTTATGTTTATTGGGCCAACTGGAGTAGGGAAAACCACATCCCTTGCTAAAATGGCTGCAATTTTCTCAATTCAGCAACAAAAGAAAGTAGGTTTGATAACTGCCGATACATACAGGATAGCAGCAGTAGATCAATTGAAGATATATGCTGAAATACTGGAAATTCCGTTAAGCATTCTTTATTCTCCAAAGGAAGTAGTTGATGCCCTGCATCAACATCGGGATAAAGATGTCATCCTTATTGATACAGCGGGAAAAAGTATCAGGGACACAGCTCAGGAAAAAGAAATTATGGAACTTATCAACCTAAGCAACGCTGACGAAATTTATCTGGTTTTAAGCTGCAATACAAGTTATGCAGGATGCAAAAATATTATAGACAGCTATAATTTTCTGCCTGACTATAAACTGTTCTTCACAAAAATAGATTAGGCATCCAATTGCGGGACAATTATCAATTGCCGTTATATGACAGGTAAACCTTTATCTTATATAACCAATGGACAAAATGTCCCTGATGATATTGAAGTTGCAAACCCGGAAAAATTATTAACCTACGTAAATAGAAGGGTGGAACCCTATGGATCAAGCTGAAAAGTTAAGACAAATCGTTCAGGAGCTTAAGTTAAAAAAAACAAGTATGGAACCAAAAGAAGCCCGAATTATAGCCGTTACCAGCGGTAAAGGCGGAGTAGGCAAGACTAATTTTACCCTCAACTGTGGTATTGCATTAAAAAAGATTGGATATAGGGTATTGATAATCGATGCGGATTTTGGTTTAGCAAATATTGATGTTATGCTTGGCATCACAACAAAGTATAATCTGTTTCACGTTATTGACGGAAAAAGAAAGATTCAGGATGTTATAACAGAGGGACCATGTGGTATAAAATTTATATCAGGCGGTTCCGGGATTTGGGAATTGATCAATTTATCATCCCACAAGCTGGAAGAATTTATGGTTATGTTAGAAGGGCTTGATAATATAGCCGATATAATTTTAATTGATACCGGGGCTGGTGTATCCGAAAGAATTCTTAAAATGGTTTTGGCAGCAAATGAGGTGATTATTATTACGACACCAGAACCAACTGCCATAACCGATGCATATGCTCTTGTAAAATCCGCGGTTTCAATCAACAGGGATGTTACTTTCAGACTTGTTATTAATCGGGCTGAAAATCAGCGGGAAGCAAATGCTGTTATGGATAATTTTATTAATGTATCAAATAAGTTTCTTGATGTGAAATTACAGCCATTAGGATATATATTGTATGATGATTCGGTGATGAAATCTACAAAACAGCAAAAACCTTTTGTCATAGAATATCCAAAAAGTCAGGCAGCAAAACAGCTTAACGATATCGCATATGCATTAACGTCTTCGGATATAGAAGGGAGTGACAGGCCCCAGGGTATAAAGGGATACATCTATCAGATGATGAACTTTTTAAAGACAAGAAGGACTTAAGATCAGGAGGATTCCGGATTCTATGTTAGTAAAAGAGATCATGCAGATAGGGGAAAAAATTGATGTCGTCGTCCAGAGCATTTTAGCTGGTACTTCAAATGTTTACTACAGTATGGTCCAGGACATTCCAGCTGATGAAGAATTGTTAATAACGGTGCCCATGTCAGGAAGCAGACCTGTTGCGCTGCGGAAGGGACAAAACGTAAAGATAAACTTTTATAGGGACAGGGGGCAGTTTTACTTTTACGCAGAAGTTATTGAAAGATTTAAAAGCGGGACTATGCGTCTGATACGCCTTAAGCAAACATCCCAAATATTCCGGCTCCAGAGGCGGGATTACTTTAGATTAAAAGCAAATATCCCTGTGCTTTACAGAATTATAAAACATGATAATGCAGGCGATGAAGATGCTGAAACATATAAAGGTTTAATTGCCGATATCAGCGGTGGGGGGATAGGACTCCTGACTGATGAAAAGCTAAAACTGGGTACCCGTATTGAGACAGCTGTATCGGTACAGGATGAGCTGGATGTTATTGTACAGGGTATTGTGGTCAGGATTGCTGGAGCAAGTGAGTCATTAAATACTGAGTATAAATACCATGCCGG
>LFTM01000327.1 GCA_001513505.1 Clostridiales bacterium DTU092
CAGCCACAACACCATCCTGAGTCATCAATCTTGTTGCCAAAGTAGTAGCCTCAGACGGTTCAGATTTGCTGTCATATTTCACAAGCTCAATCTTTTTGCCCTTTACTCCACCGGCTTCATTGATTTGTTCAATGGCAAGTTCTATACCCTCAACTGAACTCTGACCATATGTAGCAACACCACCGGACAGTTCATAATTAACACCGATTTTGATTACGTCTCCACTACCTGATTTAGAACAACTGACAGTAAGTACTAAACTAAGAATTAACAGTATAATAATGCATGCTTTTCTCATATTATTCACTCCCCCTGTATTTTTATAAATAATACTATAACATTCAACTATGTGTCAATAACCAAAAGTCAGCTTTTTTTAACGTTTATAAGCCCATACATCACTAAAGTTGTAATTATTACCTCCTTGCTGTTTAAGCAATGGATAAAATCTCATTTATTATATTACAAATGGCAATAGGTGTAGGATGTGGTCGCAAAACCCGGTATTTTATCTTCTGCGGGAATACGTTATCACGGTAATAACAATAATATACATGTATGGAATACTGAAAGAAAATGTTACATAAAAATAAAAATTCTGATTGAAATTTTATAGAATATACGGTATTATATGAATATAAAATTGAATCACCAATATAATTAAGGTAATATGGGCCTTAAGTTTCTACCGAACAACCGTAAATTGTTCGACTATTGGCGATTACGCAATACAGTACTTATTAGTAAATAGTAATCTATGGATTATCCAATAGGTTGGCTATTTATTGCGTTTATTGTCGAATTTACGGTGATTGGTGAAAACCAATTGCCTTTTTATTTGGTGGAAACACCGTTTATATTGGTGAATTAAAATCTGATGAGGAGGTTTTTTCATGGACAGATTCTTCAAAATAAGCGAAAATGGTTCAACTGTATCAACTGAAATCCTCGCTGGTTTCACTACTTTTTTTGCATTATCCTACATCATATTTGTTAATCCTGCTATTCTGTCCCAAACAGGCATGCCCTGGGGAGCGGTTTTCCTCGCGACCATTATTGCTGCCGTAGTTGGTACGCTGGTTATGGGGCTCTTTGCCAATGTGCCTTACGCACAGGCTCCCGGTATGGGGCTAAATGCCTTCTTTACCTACACCGTTTGCTTCGGACTCGGCTTCAGCTGGCAGCAGGCGCTGGCAATGGTTTTTATCTGCGGTATTATAAACATCATAATAACGGTGACTAAGATCCGAAAATCCATAATCAAAGCAATTCCAGTAAGCCTGCAGAACGCTATAGGTGGCGGTATCGGTATTTTTATTGCTTATATAGGTATTAAAAATGCCGGACTTTTAAACTTTACCTCAGATCCTGGCCACAACGTTATTCTGGACAGTGGTACCGTTATCTGTGACTCAAGTGCAGTTCCCGCTCTTGTAACCCTGAATGATCCATCTGTTCTGCTTGCTATAATCGGTCTTGCTTTAACTGTTATCCTTCTTGTTTTCAAAGTTAGAGGAGCAATCTTGATAGGGATTATTGCCACTACCATCATCGGAATACCTATGGGAGTAGTTGATATCTCTCAAGCCGGAACCACAACCGATGTTGGTTCTGCATTCGCCGATCTGGGTGTTACCTTTGGCGCAGCTTTTGGACCAGAAGGATTGGGTTCTCTTTTCTCCGACCCGGCAAAGCTCCCTCTGGTACTGGTAACGATCTTCTCATTCAGCCTTGCCGACACCTTTGATACCATCGGTACATTTATAGGTACCGGACGACAGAGCGGCATATTCAGCGATGAAGACATTCGGCTCATGGAAACCAGCAGCGGCTTTAAATCCAAAATGGACAAGGCCTTGTTTGCCGACGCTATCGCAACTTCAATTGGTTCTATATTCGGTACCTCCAATACAACAACATACGTCGAAAGTGCAGCCGGTATTGGCGCCGGCGGCCGCACAGGCTTTGCCAGTGTAGTTACCGCACTGTTACTGCTTGCCTGTATTTTCCTGGCTCCCATCGCCGGACTGGTTCCCGCAGCTGCAACCGCACCAGCACTTATTGCGGTTGGTATCATGATGATGTCAGCATTTAAAGAGATTAAGTGGGATGAGCTGAGCGAGGCAATTCCCGCCTTCTTCGCAGGTGTATTTATGGCTCTATGCTATAATATCTCCTACGGAATTGCTACAGGATTCTTATTCTACTGCATCGTTAAGATGTGTAAGAAGGAGATGAAGGAAGTCCATCCCATTTTAATAGTATCCACAATACTGTTTATAATAAACTTTATCGTACTGGCTCTTATCTAGAGTTACATTAATTAATAAACGCCGGTTTGATACTAAACCGGCGTTTTCTTTATTTATCCTGCTCCCTCTCCCATAACACCTTTCGTACACAATACCATGCCTAACACCCATACATAACCTTTCAGTGCTGCCAGTCTCCGCCTTTGTTCATAGCTCACCCTTTATAACTCGCTACATACCGCATATAACCCCCCTATAAGCTCTGACTTTTTATGGCATCCATTATATTCTCATGCCGTATTTTCTTCATAGAATATATCATACTGATAAAGACTACGATAAACACACTTATAATGCTGACCACCAGACTGCCCGTTGGTAAGCGGAATGGCAGCTCAACCCCTAATCCTACACTGACATAAATCAGATAGGTAACCAGCATAGAGACCGGCAGACCGTATAACAAAGCTTTTAACCCATAGAATATACATTCGTAGTTCAGCATTCTGTTGAAACTTCTGTCGGTCATCCCCACCGATTTCAGCATGGCAAACTCTATTCTTCTTAAATTAATATTGGTAGAGATGGTGTTAAACACGTTTGCAATGCTTATGAGGGAGATCAATACAATAAACCCGTAAGAGAAGATGGATATTATGGTAACGATGTTGCGACTGGTCTGTATATTTTTCGCTACATTATACAGGTTGCCGGTCGGCAAACCAGCCTCTATTAGAATATGCATTATATCCTGTTCAGCTTTATATGGATCTGCAGCAGCAAAATTCATGCTTGTAGTATTCCAGGATTGATCAACGCCATCAAAAATACCTTTCCTTACCTCATTACTTACCACGACGATGATTGAATTAAAAACTTCTGTATAATTCTGCACTCCAAACGGAGCCTCATCGACATATGAAATAAGCCGTATTTCCTCCTCCAGCCATTTTTCCCCATCTTCCCAATGAATGGATATACTCTCAGG
>LFTM01000242.1 GCA_001513505.1 Clostridiales bacterium DTU092
AGGTTGGTTTGAAATCAGATTAAATGCTGCAACAACACCTAACAAACCCCATAGATTTTCTCTATCAAATGCTGAGAGCGTTTACTGGGCAAGGGCAACTAAACAGCCTGTAGGAACATATTCTCAATTCTATTATGAATGTGAAGGAGGTTGTTTACCTGAAAATAAAAATGTAAAAGCTCTTCAGCCTGATGAAGTAAATATTCCCCCTTACAAAAAATGGGTGCAGAATAAATGGTTTTCCCTTTCGTTTAAAGTAAATCCGGTTCCCATGCCTTTTGGTGTAGCTAATGTAAACAACGGTTTAGCATGGCCTATTGACATGCCAAACCTCTGGATTTCAAATGAACAGTTGGATTTACCCCAATATGTTGAACTGGACTTGGGAGGAAAAAAAGAATTTAATGAAGTCCATGTAACCTTCGATACAAACTTAAATGTGGAGATATTCTTTATGCCAGCATTATGGCGGTTTCCTTCATGCGTGAAACATTGGAGGTTACACGCCAAGACTGAAGATGGATGGAAACTGGTTTATGAAGAAAAGGATAATTATCAGCGTAAAAGAAAAATAAGGTTTGACACAATAAAAGCTTCGCATATACGGATTGAAGCAGTATCCCTCAATGATATGAATCCCAATGTGTCCAAGGTATCTAATTACGAAAAGGTTATGCCAAGCATTCTTTCATCCAAGAAAGGAACAAGAATATTCGAAGTACGGGTGTATAACAGATAATACAATAATTAATAAGGCACTCTACAGTTAGGATTTTGTAGAGTGCCTTTTGCTCTATTAGCTATTTTCGCCGTACCGGCCTTATATACTTCCAGAATCGCTTCGGATCATGGAAAAAGTAAGCTACCCTGCCGGGAGAGGTATCGTAACAATAATCAGTGCCTGAAAAATCAAAATTTGCTATTGCCTCACTCATCTTCTTTTCCACACTTAGATTTTCCTGCTCATAATCGAAGGGGCCATGCTCAAAAACTATATACTCGGCTTCAGGGACATCTATCAGGTACATTTGCTCCGGTACTTCACCGTCATAATCCTGGGCGAGCCGTACGCCATAACACTCAACGCGTGGTATACCGTAGCTAAAAGGTTTGCCGTTCGGATCATGGATATAAGCCATTATCTGACCGCTTCCGCTGCTGAGATCGTTGCTGCCTACGTCATCCAGTTTACCTTTGATACTATCGAGCAAACCGCAGATAGTATCGCAATCCTGACCTGGAATAGCACTCTGCTTTTTCCAGAAATCCCAGTATCCATCGCTTTCATAGTTCCTAATATGCAAAAACTTATGAGCAGGGATGGTCACAAAGTAAATCTTGATATCACCTGTAGATTTTACCATACCAATCTCCCCTATTCCTAAAAAGTAGCGGTCAAATGGGTTTATTTTAGTACGAAGGATAACAGGTACAGGATTATTACGATATTCGCTTGGAGTAATGCTATATACCGATTTGAAAGCCCGGGTAAAAGCCTCATGGGATGAAAATCCATAATCCAAAGCAATATCAATAATACTTCTATCGGTATCCCTGATTTCTTTCAGTGCAAAAGCCAACTTTCTTTGACGCATGTAATCTCTAAACTGCATCCCAGATATTTCTTTGAATTTCCTGGTTGTATGAAATTCAGAATAACCCAGCCTGCGAGAAATATATTGCAGTGTTACGGTCTCGCCGTTATGATTCTTTATACACTTGTCAATTTCATCAACGATAAATTGTATTTGCTTATGCCATTCGTACATTTATCATTACACCCCAGCTTAACCGCCCTGTAACAATTATAATGGAACAGGAATCGCATAACTTGATTTTTCTTGCGAATATCCATCCTTGTATTCAGCCGTTTCATTATTTGGGTTTACTCCTCCCATGCAGTTTCATTTAACCGGTATATAATAAACCTGTCTTTTTTGTCAATAGCCCTGGGTACCTTTATTTTATTTATAATTGTAAAGGGCGTAGTCTCAAGAAAATCTTTATACTCATGAGTTGGATAGTAAAGGATCAAATCCACCGTTCTATTGTCTTTCTCTACAGAGCGCAAAATGTTGTAAACAACTTTTCTAAATATATGCACTGAGAATGGGTTGAAAAAATAAAAACAGTTATCTCTCTTGTCTATTTTATAATGCTGAGCAAGGCCATATTTGAATTCAATAGGTGCAGTAATATGTTTTGCTTTTAAACTGTAAACTGCCTTATTTTCAATCGCTTCTTCATATGTTTGATGGTTGGCTTCTATTCCTACAACAGGCAGTTGGAAACGGTTATGCAAATAAAACACTACTCTTCCCCGGCCACAGCCAAAATCTACAATTCTGTCAACATCTCTAAACATATAGTCTTCAGCCAGTTTATCCAAAGCCTTATACGGTGTTGCTTCATAACGGTTATAATGAACCTTATTGAATGCCCACTCCCTCATACCTACAGTTCTGATACCAAGTATTTTGTCCCGTTTTCTTTCCCCCATAAAAATGCCCCTTTTGCTTTGATTGCTATATAATATATATAACATTATATCTATGATGACTCCAATAAGCAAATCATCAGCCATACCAGTCTTTTTTGAATATTATATTGAAAAAGCAGCCAACAACAAGTTGACTGCTGATATTCCTTAAAGACAAACATGGTATTAATCACTTAGCAGACTGTTTCTGTAAATGCGTATGATATCTTCAAAATTTACTTCTTCTGGGTGTTTTTTTAACTTTCTCTTGTCAGCTAAGAATTCTTTGGAATACTCATTTATTTCCTCTTCTGTTATATCTATCTTTACATCAATTAAGCTATTTAAGATAGCCGCCAATTCTCCTAAATTACTTAATCCTAAAATATTTAACATTCTTTCTATTTTTGTTTTATCCTTAAAGCTTTTTAAGTACTCAATAGTCAAAATACCATTGGCAAGCCCATGAGGAAGCCCTTTAAAATAAGTCAGCGCATAACCCATTCCATGAGGCAGGGACGTTCCGGTTTGCGCAATTTGTATACCGCCCATAACCGAAGCCAGCATGACCTTTTTTCTGAATTCAGGATTCAAATCTTTATTTATTAATTTTTCAAAGCAGTATTTGAACAACTCAAAACCTTTTTCTCCATAAATATCTGACATGAAAGTGCTACCGGTGTTTAAGTATCCTTCAACTAAATGAGAAAAAGCATCAATGGCAGTATTGACAGTAATATTATAAGGCAGGTTGTAAGTATATTTTACGTCTATAAAGGCAGCTTTGGGAAATATGCTTTGCCCCAGGTTTTTCTTTGTTTTTTCCTTGTGTGTAGTCACTACGCTGTATTGGGTAACTTCTGAACCTGTGCCGGAAGTTGTGGGCACAGCCACTACCGGGATGCTATCCAGCTTTCCTGCACTAAATATATTATCTTTATTTATTTCCGGATTTTTTATAAATAAAGCTATGGCTTTCGCAGCATCCATAGGTGACCCGCCGCCGATTCCTATAACAAAATCCACTTGGTTCTTCTTCCCTATCTCTCTTCCTTTTTCTATTGTTTCTAAGGATGGATTCTCCTCAACCTCATCAAACAGAACATATTCTACTCCTGTTTCAGAAAGCGCTTGCCTGACATCATCGTACGAACCATTTATTTTTGCGGATCGTCTGCCTGTAACAATTAAAGCTTTTCTGCCTATTGCACTGAAAACTTCTTTATTTTTTAATACCACATCTTCACCAAAAAAAATTTCAGTGGGCATTAAATACCTGAACTCCATGACACTTACTCCCTTTCCATAAATAATTTATATTTAAAGATTGTTAAGCTTAAATTGTTATTCGTTTTGTAATTATTTCATTGAAGACACAAGCAATTTTTATTATAGCATATTTTATTTATATTTGTTATTAGAGCAGTTCATTTAAGCATGTAATTTATACTTCAACCCACCGGTAATAGTATGCTGCATATAATATCAAGAACCATATTGAATGTATAAAACAAAAGAGGCTGTAATTGCTACAGCCCCTTGAATTATGTCTGCCAATGGGAGAACTATCAAACCTGCGTTGCCAGGAAGATGGGCAAGCCCATCTGTTCAATCTGATCCATAAGTTCTTCCAGTTCATCTACATGACTGTCTTCATCGTTAAGAATTTGCACAAGAATATCCTTGGTTGCATTGTCACCTACTTCAGTAGCAAGCGCAATAGCATCATTATAAGCCTTGACTGCTCTTTCCTCTGCAGCAAGATCATATTCAATTTGCTTTGGAACGTCCTCTCCAATATGAATATTGCTTAGTTCGCTGACAATAGGTTTTCCACCCAGGAACAGTATCCTGCCGATAAGTTTCTCAGCATGTATCATTTCCTTAATTGCCCGTTTCTCAAAGCTTTCATGTAATTTATCATAGCCCCAGTCCTCGCACATTTCAGCATGCACAATGTACTGATTAATAGCCGCCAGCTCGTCCGCAAGTAAAGCATTCAATGTTTCAATAAGCTTTGGATTACCCTGCATAAAATTACCTCCTTTTTATATTATAGAAATGCAAAAATCTGACCTGAGTTCCTGAACCGTATCCACTATCTTTGATCAGTTAATGCAAAGAATACAAGGATGGAAAGTATAAATTCATATATATGCTTTAATACTACGACTTTACAATTATATCATACTCGTTTTTTCTACTTTTATCAACCAAAAATTTACCATTTGTTTTTATACCGGTTGTTTTGTCTGTTCAAACACTGTACTTATTCATATATGTAATTGCAAATTATTCTTTTAATTCATATCCTTTTGCTGCAAAAGCTTCTTTTATTTTTTCCATGGAAATCTGTTTCATAGCAGCACCCTTTGGAATAGTCATAAACCTGCCCGCAGTATTCAGCATACCCGGATTGGTTATGTTTTCAAACCCCAAGTCTTTCATGATAGCAATAACTTCGGGATGTTCTTTGCATATTTCATAAACGCTTTTGGACAAATCAATGATTATGCTCATGTTACTGGCCTCCTTTTGTCATCTTATTTCATTTATCCCGTCTCCCCAACCAAAACCAATATGGCCATAATTTAAAAAGATTCTTTATTAATATTCCGCTTGTCATAATGCAGTTCCCTTGTTAGGAATTTTAAACCTGCTCATATCATTTTTTTCATGTTTTAACAATGAAATCTTATTCATTATTCCACCACCATATCCGGTCAGTGAGTTGTTTGAACCTACAACTCTATGACACGGGATAATAATACATATTGGATTCCAACCTACGGCTCCACCAACAGCACGGGAAGACATCTTTGCTATTCCACGTTTTTCAGCAATGATCTCTGCAATCTCACCATAGGTTTTTACTTCACCAAAAGGTATCTCAAGCATAATATCAATTACTTCCTTACGAAACTCTGTAAGGTTTGCAATTTTATAATTCGGTGTAAAATCAGGATTTTTGCCGCTGAAATAAATATCAAGCCACTTTATGGTGTCTTCAAATATTGGAAGCATCTTTTCTTTACAGTTATAAGTGTGTTTTGATGCATCTCTTGAACCGTCAAACCATAACCCGGTAAGATATTCCCCGTCACTATTCATCCACATATCTGAAAAACCATCCGGTGTTTTATAGTAATATTTGTATGTCATATCCCTATCTCTCCTTTTTCTTTGCAGCATAATCTTTCATCAGGATCCCACCCTTTATAGCAAATCCATGCATTGATTTATTACTTCATCTCTTTCATTTTCTTCTGACTATCCATATAACGATCCCTATGATAAAGCCTGTTAACGCCGGTATAATCCAGCCAAACCCATAATCAAACCCCGGCAGATACATGTGAGCAAAATTAACAATCCTTTTCATTATTGCAGTTCCTTTTATAGCTTCAGGCAATGCATTACAAAAATCAAAAAAAGCTGCAATCATTACTAATATAATCGTCCACCTGTATATATCCCTTTGCTTTTTAAAAATTGGCGCTAATAATGACAATATAATCAAAGTAATTGCCAAGGGATAAAGAAACATAAGTACCGGTATAGATAACTGAATAATCCTATTTAATCCAAAATTAGCAATTATTAATGAAAATAGAGTAAATATAACAGCATACTTATTGTATGATACTGATTTGGGGAACATCTCATTAAACATTTGAGCACATGAAGTAATTAAACCAATGGCTGTTTTCAAACATGCAACTGTTACAATGGCAGCCAATAAAAGTTTACCAATAAATCCAAAATAATGCTCGCTGACCATTGACATAATTTTTCCACCGTTATCAGCTCTACTGACGCTTCCTAAACTTGTTGCTCCCATATAGGCTAATGATGCATAAATGACGCTCATTGCGACAATACATACTAAACCTGATTTACATATTTCTATTGCTTTCCTTTTTGGATTTTTTACACCTAACTTCTCAATATTTGAAATTATAACAATTGCAAAAGCAAGGGAAGCCAAAGCATCCATAGTGTTATACCCATCCAATAATCCTGTAAATAAAGGCTTATCAATGTAACTTCCCTGTGCCGCATATTGGGTCACCTGTCCCATTGGTTTTATATAAGTTGCAATCAATAATATTGATAAAAGCACCATAAAAACAGGAGTAAGATACTTCCCAACCCAGTCTAAAATTCTTCCCGGCCGTAGTGAAAAATAAAGTGTAACTACAAAAAATATTAATGAAAATACAAACAATCCAATTTGTGTATATTCCTCTGAAATAAAAGGATTCAAGCCTACTTCGAATGCAACGGTAGCAGTACGTGGAATAGCAAACAAAGGTCCTATTGTCATATACAGCATACATGTGAATAAAACTGAATAGTTCCTGCTAATAGGCTTTGCTATATCATATAAACTTTCACTTTGAGAAAGGGCAGCCGCAATTACTCCTAATACCGGAAGTCCTACTCCGGTAACTAAAAATCCAATTGTTGCCTGTTGTGTATTATTACCGGCCAATTGTCCCATTTGAACAGGGAAAATCAAATTGCCGGCCCCAAAAAATAATCCAAATAATAATGAGCCTATTAATAAATTCGAGTGAAAATCAAGCTTTTCTTTCATAAATAATTTCTCTTCTCCTAGTTTATTTGTGTTTGCGCGTATGCAAATGACTACAAAGATTATTATATTACAATTTTTATTACATATTAAGATCGTTTTTTATAAATAAATATGCATCAATATCGTTGATCCGGCTTTCAGGGGACGACCATAATATCAAATAGTTACCGGAGTTAAACCTCATTCTTACATATATCTTCTTTTTGAAAAATGAATGTATGACAGTATGCATATTGGGAGGAAATAACAACACCACACTTCTAAAATTAAAGTTCCAATCCAGTCAGCTCCATACATATCCCGATTAAAAACTCCAAACATCGGTACAAAAAAACTGCTTATAAAAAATACACCATGAACCATTAACAGTCCTTTTAACCATTTATCCGCCCTGGATTTAACGTTAATCGTGAGTCCAATGAAAAAAGTAGCTTTCAGCATGAAATCCGGCTATCATCATCACAAATCCGAATGCAAGAAACATACATATCAGGTAGCTTCCAAAATCAAATCCTATCAGCATGCATACAGCAAACCCGATAACCGAAACAGGGTCAATTGCCGCCCCTGTCTTAGCAATTGTTGAGTTCATAATTACTCCTCCTACTACTTCAATTTTAAATCTTATGTATCCTTTTCTCATAGTACACAGTTCTTCATCTCTTTTTGTTTCAACATAACCGCATTTGGAATAGAAATTATTGGTGCGCAAATTCCATAGTGGCACGACGTCAAAGTCAAGACAAAAGGTTCGGTTTCACTATAAAAAAATATACCCTCGATGTTTTTCCATAAACATTAATCGAGGGTATAAACCGGGTTTCCAGATTTGTTTTTTATCAACCTCTACAGACACCATAATCTCCGGTACGCATATTTTTCAAAAAGCCACTGACATATCGATCTGTTTGAATAGCAATATTCGTCTAAAGCCCTAGCCTATAAAAAGTATTTCTCCAATTCTACTGTATGCAGCCATTTATTACCTTTATAAACACGCATACAACCTGATGAAATTTCGTCAATCAGCGCTACTTTTCCATCGATCCGGCCAAACTCTAATTTTATATCATACAGAGTCAATCCTTTTTCCATTAGATCATCACGAATTATTGTAGTTATCCTCCTGGTCAGGTTTTTCACTTCCTCATATTCAGATTTGCTCATAATACCCAACATATCAAGAGTATCCGAAGATATCATCGGATCCCCACGCTCGTCATCCTTAAGGCTGGCTTCAATCAAGAAATCCAGGTCCTGTCCTTCAGTGCAATAATCGCCGTATCGACGTATAAAGCTGCCCGTTGCCTTAAGCCGGCAGATGATCTCTACTCCTTTACCGAAAAATGTGGCCGGTTTAACCGTCATAGTTCCCTCATCCAGGTCACTATCAATATAATGGGTGAAAATACCGGCAGCATTAATTTTTTCGAAATAATACCTGGATATGCGCAAAGATGCCAGTCCCAATCCTTCGATTGTCGCGCCTACCTTGTTTCCACCCGGGTCGAGCTGTCCGTCCTCGCCGACAGTTGCATCATCTTTAAATTTGAGCAGGAAGTTACCATTTTCCAAAGCATAAACATCCTTTGTTTTTCCATTCTTTATCAGCTTCATTTTAAATCTCACCTCTCAACATACCTTATAATACTCCTTGATTTTATTCTTGTCTACTATGTATTTTTTATCTTTTTTATACGAGGACAACAGCTGCAACCGGCACAAAGACGCAAAACAATTGTATTTATTCACATGTGTAACCTGGTTTTACATATAGGTACTTTTCATTTGGAGTAATATCAACCTCCCATACCTTTTCTTTCCATTCTTCTGCCGGAATTTCCTTAATAGCAACTGACACGCTTGATATGTCGCATCCAAGAACTTCAGCTATATCTTCCGCAATTTTATCAGCACATTTTTTCTTCTGTTCCTCCGTTCTCCCGGGATAACATTTAATTTCTACATGTGGCATACCAACACCTCCATAGACTTATAGAATATTTTATAATAATTTATTCTACTACCTTATCCTTCATCTTTTCTATAAGCTTTAATACTCCGGCTTCCACCTTTACAAGATCTTCTCCCTTTGGTGCTCCTTCAAACTCTACAGACTCAATGAAATTCCAATTCATCCTGTTTCTTTCAATTATCTCCTTCAGCTCCTTCTCTGCACCGCCAGACCATCCATATGACCCAAATCTGAATGCAACCTTTCCTGTAATCTTCTTTCTGCCAAGCTCATTTAAGGCTGCCGCAACCGGCGGGAAAAGATTGTACTCATAAGTAGGTGCTGCAATAATTATAGCAGCAGATTTAAAAACGGTTGCAACCATTTCACTATGACTTACCTTCGGCATTTCAAGTTTATTGTATTTGACTCCTTCTCTTTGAAGTATACCTTCAACAAAATCAACTGCTTTTGCAGTCATTCCATACATGGATCCCCATAGTATAGTGACTTCATTCTTGCCTGCTCCTTTGGCATATTGAGAAAATCTTGTATAATCATCAATTATTTTTTGAGGATTCTTTCTATAAACCGGACCATGGCCGGGTGCTATTATATTTGCCCCCATTGCTTTTGCTTTCTCAATTGCTTTTATCAGACTCGGTGTAAAAGTTGTCATTACATTGGAATAATACCTTATCCCTTCAAATTCAAAAAAGTCTATTTCTTCAGGTACCAGCTCATCATCAAAACAATGGTCTCCCATCCTGCCAAATGTTCCAAACATGTCACATGAGAAGAGAGTTTTTGTTCCTCTTTCATAGGTGTACATTGTGTCCGGCCAGTGAACGTTTGGTACCGGATGGAAACTCAACACCTTACCCTTTCCAAGGTCCAGGGTGTCTCCTTCTTTCACGACTCTTATTTTATCTTCACCATAAAAGGAGGCTACCATCTTTGCAGCTCTATCAGTACATATTATTGTAAAATCATCCTTTATTTTTCGGAAGTTTGATATCCAGCCGGAATGATCCGGCTCCATATGGTTGACAATCAAATAATCGATATTTTTTGGATCAACACCTATTTCTTCTAAGTTTCTATAAAGGGTTTCAGGGATCCCATCCCAACCGATTACACCATCAATAATTGCGGTCTTTTCTCCCTGAACTATATAGGAATTAAGAGTCACTCCATTTGCAATCTCCCAAATTCCTTCAAATAAAATGTCTTCAACATTCATGGTAAGCATATGTATTCCGTCTGCAACTTTCAACTTCTTCATAACCATCCTCCTTGGATTTATAGTGTATTATTATAAATTTTTACCCGCAATTTAGGTCAATATATCACAAAATACTGCAGCATAAACCGTATAAATACTATTAGTTCTGAAAATTTATTTCCATAATCCTCATGAAGAACTCTATTGCACCTTTTACATCATTTTGATCCGGGTGTCCTTTTGCAATTCCACCTATTAACTTTAAAGGTCCAAATGTGTCAAAGCCTCTACATCCATAAGTTCCGAGCAACCGGCAGCTTCTTTCCTTTATGATCCGTTCCACTTCTTTTGTGTTAGCTCTATTTAAACCATAAGTATTTATGAGAAACACTCTTTTTCCGCTTGGCAGGTTGTTCCTGGCAAACTCAATAACCGCTTTGCTGAATTTACTAAAATATGTTCCGGATGCAAAACCTATCAGATCGTACTCAGATAAATCGGTTTCTCTACATTCAACTGCATCAATTAGTTTTATATCATATAACTCTTTAATTGCATCTAAAAGTTTCTTTGTATTCCCATGATGGCTGGAATAGTATGCAATCGCAACTTTCATAACAAGACCCCCTATTTATGGTTCATTGTTATGCCACTAAAGTTAATATTCGAAATGCATTATAATATATACACAGATATACTTCATCGCAATCCCGGATTGACAGAACTTCGTTTATCAAAATACGATCGGTAAAAATGCGGCAATTACAGCTAGTATAATTGCCGGAAGCATATTAGCGACTTTTATTTTTTTACCCCATACAAGGTTCAGTCCAACGCAAAAAATTAGAATGGAACCAACGAGTGAAAGATAATCCAAAGCCAAATCCGTCATTATCGGTTTCAAAAACGATGCCAGAACTGTTATCAGTCCTTCGAATATTAAAACCGGAATGGCAGAAAAGATGCTCCCTTTCCCAAGGGAACTGGTCATTACCATAATGATAATAAAATCCAGTATTGCTTTAGTTGCAAGTATTGACCAGTCGCCGCTTATTCCGTCCTGAATAGCACCAACAATCGCCATGGCTCCGATACAAACGGTCAATGATGCTGTTACAAAGGCATTCACAAACTCACTGTCTTTTGAATTTCCGGTTTTAAACTTCAGCCATTCGCCAAATTTTTCAAATAAATTCTCAACATCAATGATCTCACCTATAAGTGAACCAAGTGCAAGACAAAGGGTTACAAGCATTGCCTGACTGCTGCTGATAACTCCGTTATTGATGGTAAGCATTCCTTCCATTGCCCCGGCAATTCCTATAAATAGAACACTTATTCCGCAAGCCATTTTCAATGATTCCTGATGACGCTCTTTTAACAATGAACCAAAAAGCATTCCCGATAAGCCACCGACGACTATACCTGCAGTATTAATTATTGTCCCTAACCCAATCATTTGCCACCTCGTCTAATTCTGTTTATATTTAACTCCATTGAACTTCATCTGCCGTGCTGCTTATATTGTCGTTACCATTTACTTACTACAATGCTGGATGAAAGATCATGCCTTCTTTTCTCCCGTGTTATCATTTAGATTTCCTTTCATTATATTTTACCAAATTAAGACTACTTGTCCACTTGAATTGATGACACGATGCCAAAGATAGGAGATTTGATAGGTTTCTGATATAATATTGGATGATGAGAGTGATATCGCATTTGTTATTCCTTCTTTGCATTTCGGCTAATACATTTTAAAATCCTCATTCATTATCCATTGTAATCTCCTTACCCATTCTTTTTTTACGTAGTCAGGCAGATTAAGTGTTCTTTTCATAATGAATAATACTTTATAAACACAAAATGGCATGAGCAATTCATTATTCTTAACGGATATGTTTTCTGTGTAAGCATTAATGAAATGTTTACACCGCTCTTCCGCATCCTCTTTAAAGTGAAGATGTGTCCAAAAAAATACACTGGCAATATCATTAAATGGATGATTTAGTTCCGCAAACTCCCAATCAATTACTTTTATCGTTCCATCATCCGCTAATAGAGTATTATGATATCCAAAATCACCATGGGTTAATGTAAAGCATTATATTCATTCACTATGTCCTCCGAACTGAGACCAGCAATCTTCACCAGTATAGTTTCATCATTATGTGATATTGTATATAACTCATTGGTGCCTCCACCAGTTATGGATTCTATAACACTGTTCTTATATTTTTTCTTAAGAAAGTCTATAGGTATATCCATAGTGGTTTCCTCCTGTTTTAATATAATAATTTCTTTTTTTCATGGTTTTCTTGCAATTTGTAAATCTATGATATCATAAATTGTTATTTGGCCGCCCCTTTAAAGCAACACATCAAAGTTTACTGCATGAGAATTTTCCTTTGTTCCTCACTCAATTTTTCCAACGCATAACGATAAGATACTCTTGGCATAATATACTTGTTCTTCATCAAATAACCAAAAACAAGTTCCGGTTCTTTGACAGATAAAGTTTTAAGCATCCATCCGTATCCCTTACGAACCAGATCATGTTCGTCCTGCATAAGAATATCTGATACCTGTAACGGATTGGTTTCTTTGTATTTATCACGTCTTATTGAAGGAATGAGCACAACAGCAGAGGCACGGCGCATCCAAAACTCATCCCGTTGTGTCCACAAAATTGTTTTCTTAGACAGCTCGGTATATTGACAGATCAGTTCTCCAAATGCGTGCGTGCAAAAATCGTCGCAATCCCCCCATCCCCGCACATATCGTTCAAGCCAGCTTTCAAAAATGGGGAACGTCGATTCATCATACTGTTTTCTCATACGATATGCAAAATCAAATGCAATGACTTTCATAGGCCAATCATGTTGTTCCAGGAGTTCAACACAAACAGAAAAGACATAGTCTTTTGACTTGTTCTTTAAACTATTAAAAACTCTTGCTG
>LFTM01000197.1 GCA_001513505.1 Clostridiales bacterium DTU092
TTCCTGGAAGAAAGCAGTGATGCCGTTTTTCGAGAGTTTAAGCTGGGTATGCAAGGTATACCCTGCGCGCTGGTGTACATAGACGGATTGGTAGATAAAATGCTTATTCACGAGCAGATCCTAAAACCTATGATGTACCAGATAGCGATTTTGGAAAACACTGTTCAAAGGCCAATTGAACCTGACAAGGCTTTTGATTATGTTAAAATGCATGCCTTAGCAGTAGGAGAAATTAAGGAGGCCGAAACACTGGACGAGGCGTTTTTGTTTATAATGTCCGGCGAAGTTGGAATAATAATCGAGGGCTTTGACAAAATTTTAATTGCAAGCGCCCGTGGTTGGCCGCAGCGGGGCATACAGGAGCCCCCGTCAGAAATTGTTATTCGTGGTCCAAGGGAAGGATTTACCGAAACGCTACGGTCAAATACCGCTTTACTCAGACGAAAGATACGGGATCCAAATTTTGTGATTAAGACTATCCGGATAGGACGCCGGGGAAAGACCGATGTGGCTTATGCATACATAAAAGGAATAGCGAATCAGGGACTGGTAGAAGAGGTGGAGCGCAGGTTAAACCAAATAGATGTGGATATTTTTCTGGACAGCAGTCAGATAGAACACCATATTCAGGATAGTTATCTGACAATTTTTCCACAGATCGAGGTCAGCGAACGTCCTGACAGGACCGCGGCAAGTCTCGCTGAAGGGCGTGTAGCCATATTGATGGATAACAGTCCGTATGCCCTAATAGTGCCGGCCACATTTTATCAGTTTTTTCAAAGTTCTGAAGACTACTATGAACGTTGGCCATTATCTTCGGTTATCCGAATTCTGCGTTGGGTAGGGGCATTACTGGCATCATTAACCCCAGGGCTGTATGTTGCTATTGTGTCCTTTCATCCCGGCTTTATTCCAACCAGCCTGGCAATTTCTATTGCAGCAACCCGTGCCACCGTGCCGTTTCCCGCTTTTCTGGAAGCTTTACTTATGGAGCTGACTTTTGAGTTTCTCAGGGAAGCAGGGGCCAGACTGCCCAGAGCCATTGGTCAAACCATAGGGATAGTGGGTGGACTGATTATCGGAGATGCAGCTGTTAGAGCAGGGATTACCAGCCCAATTATGGTTATAGTTGTGGCCATAACAGCAATAGCCTCATTTATTATTCCCTCATATAATGCTGCTTTAGGTATAAGGCTGATGCGGTTTCCATTTATTATTATAGCAGCTGTTTTTGGTATCTACGGTGTCATCCTGGGATTCATCATTATAAATGTACATATGGTGACAATGAAAAGCTATGGTGTTAGCTTCATGAGTCCCCAGGCGCCTATCAGATATCAGGACTGGAAGGACTTTCTTATACGTCTTCCCAGCCAAATGGCCATGCGTAGGCCCACCAGTACATATCCGGTAGATATAGATCGCAGGGATCAAGATCCTGTCAAGGAGGATACACAATGAAAGAAAGAACTGACAGGTTGAGTAATTTGCAAATATCGGTTATTATATCATCTACAGTTATCGGAGTAACGGTATTGGTTCTACCCCGTACTGCTACCGAGTTGGCAAAATCCGGTGGCTTTATTGCAACATTTGTCACCGGGTTATTAATGGCATTTATACTGATGATAATAGCTCTTCTGGCGAGAAGATTTCCTAATAGTACCATAATAGAATACAGCAGAGAGATTATAGGTTTTGTACCGGCTAAAATTTTAGGTATAGTTTTCTTTATTTATTTTATTACAATAGGTTCTGCAATATTGAGAATTTTCTGTGATGCTGTTAAAGTACTGCTGTTGGAACAAACCCCCTTGGAAATACTGATAATCACTTTTCTGTTCGTAGTTGTGTATCTGTGTCTCAATGGTATCAGCTCTATTGCTAAAATATGTGAGCTTTTTGAACCTCTGGTAATCGGAACGATGCTTTTGGTTATTATATTATCCTTCAGGAATTTTAATAGTGAAGAACTGCTTCCGGCGTTTAAACAAGATGTGTTCGAATGGATATCCGCAATACCATCCCTTACTATATCCTATCTTGGCATTGAAATACTCCTCTTTGCTGTACCTTTTGTTCAGAATCCTGATAAAATTCTAGGATACGGTCTTCTGGGCATACTGCCTTCTATTATAATTTACACATTACTTGTTGCAGTCACACTTGGCTCTGTTGGTGTAGAGCCGGTTGTTCAGTCACTCTATCCCGTTATTCAGCTGGCAAGATATATTCGTTTTCCCGGTGGCTTTGCAGAAAGATTCGATATATTTTTTATGGTATTCTGGATTTTAGGAGCTTATACAACCTTATCATCGTATACTTATATGGCTTCGGTATCGTTAAGCAGGATATTGGGGTTAAGGAATTTTAAACCTTTAAGTATATTAGTTATTCCATTTTTATATATACTATCTTTGATGCCGCAGAATATAAAGGAAATCGGAACCTTTTCAAAATATGTAAGTTATATGGGCTTAGC
>LFTM01000214.1 GCA_001513505.1 Clostridiales bacterium DTU092
TGGTGGGCGCAATAGGACTTGAACCTATGACCCCTTGCTTGTAAGGCAAGTGCTCTCCCAGCTGAGCTATGCGCCCAAGATATTCAATTCTTTGCCCCACGCCTGCTGATATATAATCACCAGTCTGGGGGATGGTGGCGGCGAACGGATTCGAACCGCTGACACTTCGGGTATGAACCGAATGCTCTAGCCAACTGAGCTACGCCGCCATAATAACTGGTTGCGGGGGAGGGATTTGAACCCCCGACCTCCGGGTTATGAGCCCGACGAGCTACCTGACTGCTCCACCCCGCGGCAAACCGCCTTTTCTGGCGGCGATTTATATTGTATAATAAAACCCGTTATAAGTCAATACCTTTTTTCAGAAACCTTTTTACACTTCCGCAAACTAATAATCAGCAGCCTAATCAATTATAATATTATTATTTAATCCCGTTTTACGAATAATCATATCTTAACAAAGGCAGAGTATGTTTTATGTCAGGTAAAACTAAGACCGTTGCATCATTTTTTCCCCTGATTGCTGCATCAAATGCTTGTTGTATTGTAATAAATTGACGCGCATTCCACTTTTCTAATCGTGAAAACGGGAACGTATCGGATACTATAAATAGTTTTTGAGACCTTAATTCAAATATGCGGCGTTCATAAAATGCACCTCGAATAGATTTTAGTACATGCTGAATTTGTCTGTTATCCAAATTCCAATCTCTTTTTTCATGAAGCCTGATAAGCTCACTTAAAGAAATTGATTCCAAGTCGTATCCGCATACCAAAGATTTTTTCCGCGGGATATAATCCATTACAGAAATAACAACTCCATCCGGTTTGGTAACTGACATGGCCATTCCCAAATAGTAAATAGGGTTGTTAGATAAGGAAAGATCCCCGATATATTCATTGCAAATAATAACAATATCAGCTAACTTACCTCCAGTAACAACCCCCCATACATACCTTTGACCAAAATCAACACCCGCTGGAAAAACCGTTTCAGGTGTACCGGCAAAAGCCTTCACCGGCTGCCCGTCCCAATCCATCACATAATTTACCAAAAAATCCAACCCAACCTTACGTCCTATCTCATCAGCTTCATTTCTGCTGGGGTTATTTAGCAAATTACCGTAGTCTGATAAAGGCGAAAAATTTAAAGCGTGATCCCGAATAATAGTTTCAAAAGATGCAACTCCTGGAACAATCATTTTATACCCGCCCTCGTAGCCATAGGTAACATGGGGAAAAATCCGTCCCAATGCCATTTTAAAATCTGCTTCTGCTACATACCTGTTTATCCAAATAGGTGTACCTAAATCCGTGATTCCGACAAATGTTTGCATTTCCGGGTTGCCAGCATCATGGGAGATACATCGTACCCGTTTATATACTTCATCCCCAACTTTTCGGCGCATATCTTCATCGTCCATGGGATCGTGCATCCCGCTGGCCGTTATCACGGTGATATTATCATCTTCCGCACCTGCCTGATTTAATCTCTTTAGCACACCTGGCAAAAATTCTCCGCATGGTGTGGGTCTCCCCCAGTCATCAACTAAAACAGCAATTTTTTTATCCTTTAAATCCCATTTATCCAGCGGTTTGGTATCCAGCGGATTATCAAGCGCCTCTTCTACCGCTTCCAAAAAAGTAAGCGGCTTTGGACTTTTGGGCGGACGTAAAATAATAGTATTTTCAGGCAGCCTGACCTCCTGTCCGGCTAGCTTTATTTTCACCATATGCCACCTCGCCTCTTTATACGCACTTAATCAACAATTGAAATATTGGCCTCTTTCATGCCTTGTGCCACTGCATCGAGATGTTCAAAGTGGGAACCATCATAGTGTCCCAGTGAAAGACCATCTATGCCTAATGTTGACAAGATTTTGATAGATTCTTTTATTATTTCGGGAGTTGCATTGGGGCGTACTGCTATGGCTGCAATTACCCTCTTGTCAAAACCTATACCACGTCTTATTTTCAGTATTGTATTCCGCTTATATACGAATTTGTCCGGGGCGCCATATTGTTCCGAATAATCTGAATCACGAACCGAATCAACATAAGGGGCTATGTCTTTAAATGAAATCCCGTTAAATTCAGGATAACGTACATGATTATTATATCTGAATTCAACTGAAGGATTAGCCTCCTTAATACCCTCATATATATCCTTAAACAAATCGGTAATGCTATCAATACGGAACTGAAGGAATTGAAGCAATCCGGGGTATTCAATAAGCAACATGCTTTCGGTCAAATTGCTTCCCAAAGTAAGATTATTCTCCATAAGCTCATCCTGGAAACGATATGGCGTTGCGTTGGCAACCCTGTATAACTTACTCATATCTCTTACAATCAGTTCCCAATCATACCCTAACTTTTTCGCTTTATCACGGCATCTGTCACAAAAACAGCCTCCATTGGCTACCCCAATTAATGCACCAAGATAGGCATTGTTAACATCCATCCACTCGTTAAAAAACCATGGGGCTTTAACATTACTTCCACCTTCAAACGTTAACAGACAGGTCTGGATAAAGTCAACGTCATGGTTTTTTACAGTATCATAAAACATTGCACGCTGGTACTCACGAACATCCGGATGGTTGGGACAAACTATTCCCTGAGGCGACAGAATGATGTCCCCGTTAACATCTCGTTGCAATATTTCAGGATACTCTTTATATGCAACATCAGTGTCAAAAATAGTATGCGACAGTTCAATGCCGGCTTTCAGATTTCTTTTCCTTGCTTCAGTTGTCAGCACATCCAACCAGTCGGTATCCTTTAAAAATTCCCGTTCAGAGAACAGCGGTTTTAACTTTGTGTTCTTAAAGCTGTTCATATCCAATTTGTAATATACTCTGCTGTTTTCGGGGAGATAATACTTTCTTTTGCTGTTATGCGTATAGAAGAGACTGGTTAATGGCCGTTTTTCGAAATGCATTACACCAACAAGGTATATGGAATTAACATTACTACGGTTCACCAGGTTGTCGGTAATGGTTTCAATGCCCTCGTCAGCCAAATCCCAGGGATAAAGGCTTGCAGCAACCTCTTTGATAAACATTCCCATACACTCCCTTTTTTATCTTATTTTCTTTTTATATATGCTATAAATTATGTGAACAACAGAGTTGGACAATGTAAAATATTTTCGTTCTGATTCCCCTCAAGGTTTTAAATATGAGAGCAAAGAAAAAGATCTGATTGATTATCAGGCAGACTTCCAGACTTGGTCAAATCAAATAACAAGCATAACAAAAAGCCCGGGGTGTAAAGAACATCCTTCACACACGGGACTTTGTAATTTCTAAGCCAAATCGTCTCTATAAAATTAAACAAAATTTCAATATATGAATTAGGCTGAAACCGGCATTTGCCTTATCCTCTTCCGCGCCAGTAGCCTCCACCACGCTTTGCTTCACGGTTTCTCTTTATATCCTGCAGCCTTTCCTCGCTATCTTTCAAAAATTTGGCCAGCTGCGCTTCAAAATCCATTGACGGTTCCCGAACCCTGCGGATAGACAGACTTATTTTCCCCTTTTCATCAACTGCCAGAACTTTTACCTTTACCTTTTCATTCTGCTTCAGGAAGTCGTTTATATCCTTCACATAGGAATCATCTATCTCAGAGATATGAACCATACCCGTACTGCCATCGGGCAGCAATATAAAGGCACCGAACTTTGTAATGCCCGATACCGTTCCTTCCACTATTTGTCCTACTTC
>LFTM01000226.1 GCA_001513505.1 Clostridiales bacterium DTU092
GTTTATATAGAAATCGGCAATGGTAATAAAGAAAACATCCGGCCTGTAAAAATTAAGATTGGGGATGACAGCTCTGTCATTTCCAATTCACAGGATAATCCTGAAGAGCAGCAAAAGATAAAAGAGTTAATATCAAGTATATATGGCGTCAGTTTCCACAGTATACAGGTTTATTATAAACCAACAGATAAAACTGAACATAATTCAGGGCAGTAGCAGGGGGGGAATGCAGTGGGGCAACAAAATACCATGAAACGTATCAGTGATAAAATAAAAAACATAAAAAACATCGAAATATACATTGCTGTTTTAATCATTGCAATTATTGTAAGTCTGTATACGTCAAGTATGGAAAAACCCTCCTCCCGGGCGGAGGAAAAAGGTGGCACAGAGCTCCAGGGTGTTCAGTGGGTACATCAGGAAGCACAGCAGGATCAACTGGAGGTTAAATTGCAGAAAAAGCTGTCATCTATAAAGGGAGCGGGGAAGGTTGAAGTGATGATAACATATAGTTCCAGCAAAGAGATGGTGCCGGCCGTTAATATTACAGAGTCTCAAACCACAACAGAAGAACAGGATAGCGGCGGCGGTGTCCGTAAGGNNCCGGAGGAACTAAACCTCTGGTAGTTAAAGAAGTTGAACCGGAGATTAAGGGTGTAATTGTTATTGCTGAAGGAGCAAGAGATATACGGATTAAGATGGATTTAATGAGAGCGGTTCAAACGGCCCTGGGCGTTTCTGCCCAGCAGGTTGAGGTTTTTGAAATGGAAACAAATTCATAAAAGGAGTGATTGTCAATGCTGGTTGTTAAAAAGAAAAGCTTAGTTATGGGGCTTCTGGTTGTGTTGCTGGTCATTACCGGATACTTAAATCTTGTATACAACCAGAGTGTACTGAGAAACGGGGAAGCTGTTGAAACTTCTGAACAGGATAATAGTCTTTCAAATCAGGACATCGGCACTCAATCAAATTCGGATGATGAAAATGTAAGTGTTGCTGACGCAACCCCTGTGAGTTCAGCTAATTTTTTCGTGAGTTATCGGGCTGAACGAGAAAACACACGCAAGGAAGAGATTGAGTATATACGAGAAATTCTGGATAACCCGGAATCAGATCCGGAGATAAAAAAGGAAGCACAGGCTCAGCTGCTTGAAATAACAAACAGCATGGAAAAAGAGCTCAGTATAGAAGCACTTATAAAAGCAAAGGGTTTTAATGAAGCAGTTGTAATTCTCCATAAGGATTCGGTTAATGTTATTGTCGATAAACAGGAATTAAAGCCCGAAGAGGTTGCACAAATTTTAGATATTGTAAAGCGAGAATCGGGGCAGTCTGCTGAAAACATAAAAATAATACCAAAAATATAGTAAAGAAGTTTGTAATGTATGGCTTATTTTGCTATAATAACAGTATAAAAAGACGGTGTAACAGGGATTTCCGTTTGATAACATAAGGGAGGTGAACAGTTTGTCGGAAATTGTACAGGATACAACTAGGGGAGATTATGGGAAAGTTACTTTTGCAGATGAAGTTGTAGCGATTATAGCTGGTCTGGCTGCTACCGAAGTTAATGGCGTATCAGCAATGAGCGGAACAGTAGCAGGTGGTATTGTAGAGAAACTGGGCAGAAAAAACCTTACAAAGGGTGTTAAGGTAGAAGTTGGAGAAAAAGAAACAGCTATTGATTTATACATAATTGTTGATTATGGAGTAAGAATACCTGAAGTTGCCTGGAATATACAGGAGAGCGTTAAAAAAGCAGTAGAGTCGATGACCGGTTTGGATGTCGTTGAAGTAAATGTTCATATTCAGGGAGTGAGCTTTGAAAAGGACATTAAGGGTGCTGAAACCGCAAACAAATAGAATATGCATTAAACTAACCCTCTGACTATTATAACATCAGAGGGTTAATTTAAAGCTCTGGTAAACTTACATTTTGCTTGTTATAAGCTAGTGAGGAGGAGCATTAATGAGTATGAGATTGCTTGACAGGATCCTGCTAACACTTTATACACTTGCTATAATAATTGTTTCCCTGTTTCTTATTATTGTGGCAGCGGGTATTATACCATTAACACATATTAAGAATTATATAAACAGCATTGAGTATGGATGGGAATTTGCCGGTATACTGCTGGTTGTTTCTCTCATTTTTTTGCTGATTAGTATTAAGCTTTTATTTTCCCGTAATAAACCTAAGGCGGTAACCGGAACACTGCTAAAAAACACCGAAATGGGAATGATAAAAATCTCAGTTAACACTCTTGATGCTTTGGTACAAAAGTCGGTAAGAGGTTTTCAGGAGATAAAAGATGTAAAGAGTTACGTTATACCCGAAGATGATGGAATCCGGGTACGGCTTAATATACAGCTTATGCCGGATGTGAATATTCCCGGGATAAGCACGGCGGTTCAGAATAAAGTAAAAGAATATGTGGAATCAACCGCGGGTATTTTGGTAAAGGAAGTATACATTTTTATAGACAACCTTGCTGCTATGCAACGTTCAAGAGTGGAATAAGGAGGGATACTCCCTGTGGAACGGGATGGTCTGATTGCCTTTATTAAAAGTCATAAAGGAAAGATTATAGGAATAAGCATAGGCTTATTTTTTGGAATATTAGTGTTGACAGTAGGATTCTGGCGTTCACTTTTCTTAGCCTTGTGTGTAGCTGTAGGGTTTGGAGTAGGCAGTCTGTATGACAAGGATAGCAAGTTTCGAGTTTTTTTGGAAAGAATACTACCTACAGGCATAAAATAAATCGCTCCCTATTATAACCAGGATCTTGATTCGGTATTTTGTTCATTCATAGCAATATAAGGAGGAAAAGCATGGCCAGAAGAGATGCCAGGGAAGTTGCCATGAAACTTTTTTATCAAAAGGAATTGGCAGGCGAGGCAGATATAGACTCGGTTCTATCCTTAGAAACCGGGTATTCTCTTAACGAACGTGATACCATGTATATTGAGGACTTATTGAAAAAATTTGAGGATAATATAGATGAAATTGATAATAACATAAAACGTTTTGCCAAGGACTGGAGTTTCCATAGGATTGCAAGGGTGGATCTTGCGATATTACGATTGGCAATATGTGAGATTCTGTATTGCGACGATATACCTGTCTGTGTTTCTATAAACGAAGGGATTGAATTGGCTAAAAAATACAGTGGAGAGAAAGCAGGAAAGTTTATAAACGGGATTCTGGGCAGCCTGGTTCGTTCTCTCAATCTCGTTTCGGAGGAAAAATCCAGATGAAATATATCCTTGGCTTTGATACCAGCTGTTATACCACTTCCATTGCACTGGTCGATTTAAATGGGAATATTGTATTAAACAGTCAAATTCCTTTAGAGGTTGAGGAGGGCAAGAGGGGTCTTCAGCAGTCCAAAGCGCTGTTCCAGCATCTTCACCGGCTTCCTCTTATTACACAGCAAATATGTAAGGTTGTACAGCCAAAAAGCGATATTGCTGCTGTTTGTGCTACCAGCCGCCCGAGACCGGTTAAAGGATCATATATGCCGGTGTTTATGGTATCTCATATGGCTGGACAAGCTTTTGCCAATATATTGGAAGTCCCGTACTATGAGGTCAGCCATCAGGAGAGTCATATCCAGGCTGGCATAGCTTCTGCCGGAGGTCCTGACAGCCTTGGTTTCATGGCAATTCACATTTCAGGTGGTACAACCGAGCTGTTAAAGGTCATGGATAATGGTGCGTCATATGAAATAGACATTATCGGTGCTACACAGGATCTGCATGCCGGCCAGTTTGTTGACCGGGTAGGTGTGTCTATGGGGCTTCGATTTCCCGCAGGGAGCCAGCTTGAAGAACTGGCTTTAAAAGGAGAGGCAAATGTGGTTACCATTCCATCTTCTGTAAAGGATCTGACTGTTAGCTTCTCCGGAGCCGAAACATGTGCCCAAAGATTAATGAAACAGGGGATAAGGAAAGAAGATATAGCGACAGCTGTTTACAATTGCATCATTAAAACCCTGGAAAAATGGATTTTAAATGCTATTAAAGTGTATCAGCTTAAGGATATACTTTTAGTTGGAGGAGTAGCTTCCAGCAGAATACTCAGGCATGAATTAATAAAAAGACTCAGCCAGAGGGACAGTGATATTAAATTGTATTTCGCTGATCCGGTATTGTCCAGAGATAATGCGGTGGGGACTGCGCTGCTGGGCTTGAAGATATACAAACATGACGCAGTGTAAAATATAGTATATGCATCTGAAATCCAAATTAAGGAAGAGGGGGATTAGATGGCAGCAAATATTATAGACGGAAAAGCCCTGTCAAATCGTTTGAGGGAAAGTATCAAACAGAGGGTCGGGGAATTAAAAGACAGAAGCGGTATAACACCTGGGCTTACCGTTATTCTGGTAGGTAATGATCCTGCTTCGGCAGTATATGTCAGAAATAAAGAAAGGGCTTGCAGGCAGGTAGGTATAAACTCAAACATAATAAAATTGGAGGAAAATATATCTCAGGATGAATTACTCTGGCACATAGACAGTTTAAATAAAGACAAGAACGTGCATGGGATATTGGTACAGCTTCCGCTACCACCCCAAATCGATCCCGTGATGGTCATAAATGCAATTGATCCGGAAAAGGACGTTGACGGATTTCATCCTGTGAATGTAGGCAGGATGGTAACAGGGCAGGACTGCCTGGAACCCTGTACACCCAAGGGTATTATTCGCCTGATCCAGGAAACGGGAAAACCGATACGTGGAAAAAATGCCGTAGTAATCGGAAGAAGCAATATTGTTGGGAAACCTGTATCATTAATGCTGCTTCAGAACGATGCTACGGTTACGATATGTCATTCAAAGACTTCTGGCTTGGAAGAAATATGTAAAAGGGCAGACATACTGGTTGTTGCCATAGGAAGGCCGAATTTCATAGACAGCAGATATGTTAAGGACGGCGCCACGGTTATTGATGTTGGGACAAACAGAGTCGGAGATAAGCTGGTTGGCGATGTAAATTTTGAAGAGGTGAAACAAATAGCAGGTTGGATTACACCCGTCCCGGGAGGGGTTGGGCCAATGACAATTACCATGCTTCTTGAGAATACCTTGCAGGCAGCATTGAAAAATGAGTAGAATGGTTTTTTCTGTCCTTCAAATAAACGAATATGTTCGCGGCTTACTGAACCGTGACCCCATATTACAGGAAGTTTGGGTGCGCGGTGAGGTTTCCAACCTAAAGATACATACCTCGGGACACATATATTTTACTCTAAAGGATGAACATAGCAGAATTCGCTGTGTACTGTTCAGGCAATACAAAATGAATTTGCAGTTTTTACCAGCCGATGGATTAAAGGTTATTATCAAAGGGCAGGTTTCCCTTTACTGTAGAGATGGGCAGTATCAGATATATGTGACGGATATTGAAAAGGACGGTATAGGGGATCTGTATGCAGCCTTTGAAGCCATGAAAGAACGGTTAAATAAAGAGGGTCTCTTTGATCCTGCTCATAAGAAACCCATACCCACATTTCCAAAAAAGATAGCAGTTATTACCTCACCTGTCGGGGCTGCGATACGGGATATTATAAATGTTGTTCACCGAAGATGTCCATATGTCGACATACTGGTGGTCCCGGTACTGGTGCAGGGTCCGGCTGCTCCCGGACAGATTGAAGAGGCTATCGATTATGTAAATACAAGGGACGATATTGACACAATTATACTGGGCAGAGGCGGCGGATCCCTTGAGGAGCTGTGGGCATTTAACGAAGAGATTGTCGCAAGGGCTATCTGGCGTTCAAAAATACCGGTTATATCTGCAGTTGGACATGAGACGGATTTTACCATTGCAGATTTTGTTGCCGACCTAAGAGCACCAACGCCTTCCGCTGCAGGTGAATTGGCCGTACCTTTGCTGGAGCATATTGAAAAGACTTTTTCATCATTAAATCGTCGGCTGGTTGAAAGCATCCGGAACATAATAAATAATAAAAAACAGAGAATTGAATACATAAGCAAAAGTTATGTTTTTAAGTACCCGGAAAGGATGATTCAGCAGCGCCAACAGCAGTTGGATCAGATCTATGAAAAGCTGAATACATCATGTGTCAGTTTAATAGACAAAAAGAGACAGATGCTTTCAAAAATGGCTGTATCTTTGGATGTTTTAAGTCCTCTGGCAGTACTAGGCCGTGGCTATGCCTTTGTAACGCATAAAACAACTGAAAAGGTTGTTTCTTCAACAGAATTGATTAAAGAAGGGGATGACATAAGCGTCCATTTTAAGGATGGAAGCGCACATTGCAGGGTTTACAAAATAAAAAAGGAGAATTGGTTGGATGAATCAACAAAATAAAGAAATACCTGTGTCTGAACTGACTTTTGAAGAATCTTTGAAGGAGCTGGAGAATATAGTTTCCCGGCTTGAATCGAACAATCTAACGTTGGATGAGGCGTTAGAATTATTTAAACGGGGTATTAGTCTTTCAGCCCACTGTAGTGCTATGCTGGACAAAGCTGAAGGATTGATAAAGATTTTAACACAAGACCGGGATAAATATGAAGAAATGCCTTTTGATCCGTTAGAAGGGGAGACGAATGGATTTTAGGGAAGAATATAGTAAGAAACATACTTTAGTGGAAAATGCAATAAAAAGAATATTGGAAAGATACAATGACTGCCCTGCAACCATATATGAAGCTGTTAAATACAGCCTTTTTGCCGGGGGTAAGCGCATCAGGCCGGTTTTATTGCTCTCTGCCCATGAGATGGTTGACGGAGATTTAGATGAATCCATGGATTTAGCATGTGGTATGGAGATGATTCATACCTATTCCTTAATTCACGATGATCTGCCTGCTATGGATAATGACGATATGCGCAGGGGTAAGCCGACCAACCACAAGGTGTTCGGGGAAGGGATAGCCGTGCTGGCTGGTGATTCATTACTGAATATGGCTTATGAGGTTTTTTTGGAAAACTCCTTAAGATATCCTGATAAGCTGTTGAATCATATAAAAGCCGCATCGATTATAGCTAACGCTGCCGGAATCCATGGCATGATAGGTGGTCAGGTGGTTGATTTGGAAATGGAAGGGCAGCCTGCGGAACCGGAGATATTACATTATATACATACGCATAAAACAGGAGCTCTTATAGAGGCATCCCTTAGAGCAGGGCTTGCACTGGAAAACGTAGAAAATGAGGCACACACTGCTATTGCAGGGTACGGAAAGAGGCTGGGTTTGGCTTTTCAGATTATTGATGACATTCTGGATGTTACAGGTGATGCTGCCAAAATGGGTAAAAAAACAAGAAGCGATGAAGCACATAAAAAGGTTACTTTTACTGTTGTATACGGTTTAGAAAAATCCCGGCGAATGGCAGAGGAACTGATTGAGCAGGCAGTAGGAGAATTAGATTATTTTGGTAAAAAAGCACAATTTTTAAAGGAAATTGCTTATTATATATTGAGGCGCCAAACATAGGAGGAATTTATGGAGCATATAAAGCAGATTTCAGAGAATTCAATTTTATGGACCAGCCTCCTGGCGTGGCTCATAGCTCAGGCCTTAAAGGTATTATGGACCGTAATGGTTCACAAAAAATTGGATTTACGCAGGTTTGTTGGCGCGGGTGGTATGCCCAGCTCACATACGGCTCTTGTGGTTTCTCTGGCAACGTCGGTAGGTGGTGAATATGGATTTGATTCACCAATATTTGCCATAGCTATTATATTTGCCTTGATTGTTATGTATGATGCAGCCGGGGTACGACGGGCGGCGGGGAAACAGGCAGCTGTACTTAATGATATACTGGAACGGATTCATAGCGGGAAAGACGTCCCGCACGAGAAATTAAAAGAACTAATTGGCCATACACCAATAGAGGTTATTGCTGGGGCAATTTTAGGTTTTATTGTATCCAAAATTGTATTATAGATTTGAATTAGTAATCCGGATATGATAAAATTGATAGTCCAAAGGGNNTTTTGAAGGCGGGCCTAAAAATCCGTCAAGGGCATATCGATGAAGTTCCTGGTGCTGGCTACTGACGCCCAGTCGGGGGTTGGTGCTGGGAGTTAAGGAAGAAGGGCGATCCGCAACGGCATGCGGGCGTTGACCCAGCTTCCGTGGAGACCCAAGCTGGTGGTTATTTAATAGCTACTACTTGGGATTAAACCTGTATTGCGGCTAATAAGCTGTGTACAGTGTAGCCTGCCTTGAGTGGTATTGGCGGATTATGGATCAGGTTTCTGTTCAAAAGGGCCCATTGATCGGAAACTATTGCCGTATGAAACCAATACTGCAAAAGAGGCTAGAAATTGGTGTGACTGTCGAGGAAAGCTCCTAGACTGTATTTAATGCATTGGGGATTATAGTGTGGTCTAAGTGGTGATCCAGTTTTATCGTTGGCGACACGATAAGGTATGGTTTAAAGGGAAACCGCTTCTTCGGCGACGGGAAG
>LFTM01000232.1:0-345 GCA_001513505.1 Clostridiales bacterium DTU092
GAGGCAAACAGGGGTGAAACAGATGCTCATCTGTACAGTTTTAAACGGGAAGTATTAAAACACCATGGTACAAAAGCTATACTCAATGTTATTAAAAAGTACAAAATAATACTTAACGGAATAAAAGAAAAAAACGATGTGTCTCCGCTAAAGGTGGGTTTAGTAGGAGAGATATACACTCTTATTGAGCCATATGTTAATCTGAACATAGAAAAAAAGCTGGGGCAGCTTGGTGTTGAAGTCTATAGAAGCCTTACCCTGCATGAATGGGTTAAGATCCATCTTTCCGTTGATATAAAACATAGGATGAATCATAAGAGGATATTAAAAAAGTCGGCGCCTTGT
>LFTM01000232.1:386-2478 GCA_001513505.1 Clostridiales bacterium DTU092
CCTTCCAAGAGTGTATGAAGATTATGGAGTCCCCATAATGACGTTAGTGGTAGATGAGATGACGGGAGAGGCAGGATATTTTACACGGCTTGAAGCCTTCGTCGATTTACTGGAGCAAAGGAGGAATCAAACAGATGAAAAGAAGAGAAGTTTATCTGGGCGTTGATGTTGGTTCGGTTAGTATAAATGTGGTTGTAATAGACGATCAGAATAATGTGTTAGAGAAAATATATATGCGGACGGAGGGTAAACCCATTCAAATTCTTAAGGAGGCTATGGGACATATAGCTTTACGTATGCCCAGGAGTGTTGAAATAAAAGGGGTTGGAGCGACGGGCAGCGGCCGTCAGTTAGGTGCAGCTGTTCTTGGAGCTGATGTTGTCAAAAACGAGATTACCGCTCATGGAATTGCTGTACTGACTTTTGAACCGGATGCCAAAACTATTATTGAAGTGGGTGGACAGGATTCAAAGATAATCCTTTTAAGGGATGGAGTTGTCTCGGACTTTGCGATGAATACGGTTTGTGCAGCCGGTACCGGTTCATTTCTTGATCGGCAGGCTGCGCGGCTTAATATACCTATTGAAAAGTTTGGAGAACTGGCCCTTAATTCCAAGTCGCCTGTCAGGATAGCGGGACGGTGCGCTGTATTTGCCGAGTCGGATATGATTCATAAACAGCAAATGGGTTGCAGCTGTGAGGATATAGTAAGAGGTTTGTGCGAGGCACTTGTGAGGAATTATTTAAATAATGTGGGTAAAGGAAAGGAGATCCTGCCAAAAGTAGTCTTCCAAGGTGGAGTTGCGGCCAATGTAGGAATCAGGAAAGCTTTTGAGGAGGCGCTGGGATATCCGGTTATTGTCCCTGAATACTATGATGTGATGGGAGCGCTTGGTGCGGCTATACTCTCTAAAAGATATGCTCGTAACAATATAAGCAAATTCAGAGGATTTGACCTGATATTAAAGCAGGAGCTAAAATCCAGAAGTTTTGAATGTAACGGTTGTTCAAATTTCTGTGAAATAATCCAGCTGATGGCCGATGGGAATACGGTGGCGTATTGGGGCGGACGGTGTGGCAAATGGGCCAAGGCGCCTGAATATCCAAGGGAGGAAAAGATGGCCTGATTGGCTGGTATGAAGGATAATATATTTGAATATTCTCATACTAAGGAGAGATAATAAAAGTGAAGTTGAATTTAAGGGAGGATCATTGTAATGGAATATAATGAATCACCAAGCATGGAGCAGAAAAGGTATGTAGCCGCGGTATGTCCGGAATACCGCTCCCGAATGGCTGCATTAAGCGAAAATGTTGGCCAGGCAGATGAGATGGTAAGCTGTGATGGATGTATACACTGGAACAACGGACGGTGTGTTATATTTGATGAAGTATTAACCGGAATTGACCAAACATGAGGAAGTGCATATGGATTATGTATGTCCTTTATGTAACGGTATGACATCTGTATATGAATTTTGTGACAAATGCGGAACCCGGATGAGCGAAGAAGGCAGGATTGAAGATATTAAGGGACCTTACAGCTCATATATGGATATAGAGAGTTTTTATAATGACCTGGATAATAATATAATAATAGGTGATTATCTATGTGTACATCTATATTATTGCGAAAGGTGCAGTGCATGGAAACACAGGGCTGTACAGCCTAAGCTTATTTAACGGAACATATAATATATTAATGAACCGGGCAAATGCATAATGAAATCATGAAAAAGCCAGTATTGTTGAGCTAATGCAGGTTATGGGCGGCTTAAGCAACTATTTTTTTTGGTATTTGGATAATATTACGTATTGAAAACGTGCATTATTTATATTATTATATAGGTGCGATAGTAATTAGGAATGACAATATTTTTCCTGGGATGTTCGAGATTCTCTATTGGTTTTAACCCACAGAATGTATACGGGAGACCGAGTTTGTCTGTTTGATGCCAGGCCATCCTGAATGGAAGGCAGAGGCAGACAATAGGTCACCCACCTGCTGAGAGGCGGGTAGTAAAATCGTAGAGAGACGGCATCATGGGAGGAGTGCAAGCCCTCAGTAATGAGGGCTTGCACTCCTATAAAC
>LFTM01000223.1 GCA_001513505.1 Clostridiales bacterium DTU092
TCTCAAGGTCTTCCTCAGTTTTCAGCTGGTCAATATATTGATGTCCTACCACAGTGTTATTGGGATCCGTTACTGCCGTGTTTTCCAGAGGTTTTATACCTAAATCGGCACCCCGTATGACTTTTGGGACATCGACATATGGTTCCACCACCATATCCGCCCGCATGTGCTTCCATGAATAAAGCCTTCTACGAAGAGCTGTCTCAATACTCCTGCAGAAACTATCCTCCGTCTTTAAAGTCAACTCTCCCTCCACATCCATCTCATGCCAGGGTACCTGATCTATAATCACCATAGGACGAACGGGATTAAGACCGTTTAAGGATTTCCACAGTTTTATGGTCTCCTGTTGTACCGGAAGGGCCGATATCTCAGCAATCTGCATACCTAACTCCCTCAATATATCCCGGTCTTTTTTTGATATTGACATGAAACAACCCCCTTCTTTGTATTCTCATACAGGAGAATAATTCGCCATGAGACAGGTCAAATCCTTTATGTGAAAAAATCTTGATACAGCAGACTTCAATATCTAGTCCTCCTTTTGTTCATCCAAACATTAGTCGATAACAGAGAAAATAGGCTATATTATACAAAATATCAATAATTTAGAAAAACCCTTTGGTTGAATTACGATTAATGGTATAATAGTAATAAGACTTGGCCGCTCTCTTCCGGGAGATAGTGGTTAAATGACGATTCGATCACACTGGAGACATTTCAAATCTCATCTTTATTATTAAGTTAAAATTATTAAGTTAAAAGAACATCAAAAACCGAAAGGAGAAATATTATGGTTTATAAGGATCCCTCTAAACCTGTTGAAGAACGGGTAAAAGATCTTCTTGACCGAATGACCCTTGACGAAAAAATAGCACAGCTGTCTTCAGCACGTATGGGCGATATTATTTCTGACATGGAAACCATGACCATCTCTTTGGAGAAAGCCCGTAAAAACATACCTCATGGCTGCGGCCATTTATCCAGAGTAGGCGGTGCCACCGACTTGATGCCCAGGGAAATTGCCAGAGTGACTAACGAAATCCAAAGATATTTCGTCGAAGAAACTCGTCTTGGTATACCGGTGTTTTTTATTACAGAAGCTACATCGGGTGTTTTAAGCAGAGAGCATACTCTTTTCCCCCAGAATATCGGAGCTGGTGCCATGTTCAATGATGAGCTTGTTTATGAGATGGGAAATGCCGTGCGTGAAGAGATGCTGTCAACCGGTGAACGGTTTGCATTAGCTCCTGTGGTAGATATCGTTCGCGACCACCGGTACGGCAGATATGAAGAGTCATACGGGGAAGACGTATATCTTGTCTCCCAGTGTGGCATGGCATATACACGCGGCTTACAATCCCAATATCTTAAGGAGGGAATTATAGCCACTCTGAAACACTACGTTGCACAGGGTATCAGCGATGGCGGAAGAAACTGTGCTCCTATCCATGTAACAGACCGGGAGATACTGGACGAGTACGCTGTCCCCTTTGAAGCTGCAATTCGCGAAGCAGGAGCTTCCTGTGTCATGGCTGCGTATCACGAGATAGACAATGTACCATGCCATGCATCGAAAAAACTTCTGACCGACTTCCTGCGAAACAAATTTGGCTTCCAGGGATTAATTATCTCCGATGGTGGTGGTATACAGCTTATTAAAAATCATCATGATTACTGTGAAAAGCTGGAGGACACCGTCCCATTAGCTCTTAATGCAGGTATTGAATCCGAGTTGGATTTCATGTATAAAGCCTACTTAAAGCAGTTGTGTCTTGAAGGCAAGGTTGATATGGATCTTGTAGATAAGTCTGTTGCAAAAGTTCTGACCTTAAAGTTCAAATTAGGTTTATTTGATAACCCATATGTGGATGAAAACGCAGTTGACGATATCGTGTGTTCCAAAAAGCATATAAGTATAGCTAAAAAAATGGCTCAGCAGTCTATGACGCTTTTGAAAAATGACGGCATTTTACCCCTGTCAAAAAATATAGACAGTATTGCCGTAGTAGGTCCTCTGGCAAATAAAAAGGAATTTGCATACAGTGATTATTCCTATCCTTCCCATATAGAAGACATGTATTACACCTCAGAAGGTTTATCCGAAGAAGAAGTAATTGCCCGCACTCTGTTCTTCAAAAAGAAAGATACCACCTACGAAAAACTGTTCCACGACATTAAAACCGTCTATCAAACAATAAAGGATACAGTGTCACCGGATACAAAAGTATATCTGGCTGAAGGTCTTAAGGATACATATAACTACCATAATGACCCCGACTTTTTCTCAATAGACGAGGCTGTGGAAGCTGCCTCCAAAGCCAGTGTCATAGTCGCGGTATGCGGTGATACAAGCGGCATGGGCCGGGAAAACGATAGCGGTGAATCAGTCGACCGGTCAGAAATACATCTGTCCAACGAACAGCGGCTCCTTCTCAAAGAACTGAAAAAACTGGGCAAACCCATTGTTTTAGTTTTGTGCAATGCGAGACCCCTGGAAATCTCCTATGAAAGCGAGAATATGAATGCCATATTGGAAGCATGGAGGCCGGGTATGGAAGGTGCATCAGCCATTGCTGAAGTGCTGTTTGGAGATTACAACCCTGCTGGAAGACTCCCCGTTACCCTGCCGAAATGTCTGGGACAACTACCGGTTTATTACTCCCAGCGATTAAGCGGGAAAAAACAGTTCTGGCGCAATACGTATCTTGAAGTGGACTTAAATCCCCTGTATGCGTTTGGTTATGGTTTAAGCTACTCATCCTTTGAATATGAAGATGTTTCTATGACCCAGCATGATGACAGAATAACAGTCAGGGCAACCATACGAAATAACGGTCCGTACGATGGCGAAGAGGTGGTACAGGTATATGTACGCAAGAGATTTACTTCCGTAACCCAACCTGAAAGGGAGCTTAAAGCCTATAAACGGATATTCATCAAAAATGGTGAGAAAGCAACGGTTGAGTTTGATATAATGTATGATTCCCTTTGCTATCACAATATTGATTACCGTCTGGGCCTGGAAAATTGCACCCTTGACGTAATGGTCGGATCGTCATCTGACAATATCCATGCGGAAGAATCATTCAACCTCAAGTTCGATGGCGGTTTCAGAGAAGTTAAAAGAAGGGATTTCACCAATCCGGCCCGTGTAGTCAATTAGTTTTACATCTATGATTATTGCTAAAATAGTACTTATGTTGCACGCTGAAGAGGCTTGATAAAACAGCATTTAAATATCAAGACCTCTTTTTCTGTTTATCCGGTGCAGTAATTGATTATAAAATAATTGAGCAATATATAAGTATAAAAAATGAACACTTTTGGATAGACAAAAACTAAAATTATTGAAGGGGGATTATACTATGGAAAAAGTCAAATTGGCCATTATCTTTTACAGCATGACCGGGACAAACTATCAACTGGCACAATGGGCTGCAGAAGCAGGTCGGGAAGCAGGTGCTGAAGTACGTATACTCAAAGTTCATGAGCTGGCTCCCGAATCAGTGATAGAAGGGAGTTCTGCATGGAAGGCGACCATTGAAGCAACAAAAGACATCAAGGAAGCCAGTTCGGAGGATCTGGACTGGGCAGATGCCATCATATTCAGCGCACCAACACGTTTTGGAACAATGCCTTCCCAGCTGAAACAGTTTATTGACATGCAGGGTGGACTATGGGCACAAGGTAAACTTACAAACAAAGTGGTCAGTGCCATGACATCGGCACAAAATCCACACGGCGGCCAGGAAGGTACCGTAAAAGAGATATACACTGTTATGATGCACTGGGGAGCTATCATTGTACCGCCCGGATACACAGATGATTCAATTTTCGCATCAGGCGGCAATCCATATGGAACCTCGGTAACACAGGACGAAGACGGCAAAATGGTGGAAGATGTAAAAGATGCTGTATTCCACCAGGTAAAACGAACTGTCCAGGTTGCCGGCTGGATAAAGGAGGGCATGAGCAAGTAAAAAGGGAGATTCTATCTCCCTTTTTTTGCACCCTTTATAATGGTAAAATCTGCAGTTATACGGTCTATTCCGGCATCATAGGCTTGTGCTATTTTTTCATGTGTAACTGTCCAAGACAGAGGAGTCATCGCTATAATATGTGAAAGTTCATTTTTATCGACTACTTTATTATATTTTACTGTCTGGATATCCAATACCCTGAAATTTCGTCTATAATTATCTATAACTTTTTGGTTTGAATATTCCCGCTTATTTGCTTCACCGTAAAATATATCTCTTAATTCTTTAAGATAACTATTGCCGGGAACGACTTTTATAAGAATGCCATCATCCTTAAGTACCCTGGCAAACTCCTCATAATTGGAAGGCGAGAGAATATTAATAATTACGTCAAACTGCTCATTCATTAATGGAAAATTTGTCAGATCGGCTACACACCATATAATTCCAAAATGAGCCTTTGAAGCCATTGTTATTCCTTCCTTTGAAATATCAATCCCCACGCCTTGTACCTTTCCGATACCACTACTATGCAAATCATTTATGATTTTCCCCAGTTGGGATCCTTCACCGCAACCAGCATCCAGTATCATTGCGCTCTTGCCGCTGGATTTTGTAACTTTGCTCGAAATCATGCCGCTTATACACCTCAGCATGGGGTCGAATAAACCACTTTCGCTTACTATGTTCCTGGAGTAAAACAACCCTTCATCATACCCTGTTTTATCGGCTCTCTGTAAAAAGTTCACATAACCGGTCCTTGCTATATCAAAGCAGTGTCCTTTTAAACAAACGATGCTCTTAAAATCACGGGCACCCATTTCGTTCTTACATATGGGACAGCGAAATAAGGCTGTATTTTCCAGGAATTTTGCTTTTCGCACAGAAACACCTTTATTTACATTATTAGAGGCTATAACGTCTTTTGGCAATTAAATATACCTCCGTATATTTATTTTCTGCATCTCTTCATGCCTTATATGTCACAGCAATATTATACCCTTTAACAATGTCGCCTGTTAATTGTACACTATTATCATTGTTTCTAAGCAGTATGTTCAAAATTACAGTGATCACCGCGTCCCATATCAACTACCATACCAACAGAATTGATTCTTCTTTCTATACAACCCCTGCAGTGCGCTGCCTCGTCTCCCGTACAAATCTTATCCTGATAAAGCTCATATTTAGGACGGGCCCAGGTAGGTGATAAATTGGGCATAACCACATTGGCACCGGCCATAAGAGCCAGTTCCCTGCCCTCTGGATGCAGCGTTCCCATTGCAGTGGTAGCAGGAAGAAGACAATCGGGTACCAGCAAACGGGTAAGGGCCAGCATAACCAGCGTATCCTCTACCGTACCACCTTTTTCACTGCCCAGAGGTGTCTCCTTATGGGGAATGAACGGACCTATACCTATCATGTGAGGTTCCAGTTCCTTAAGAAATAACAGATCCTCCACCAGATCCTCCTTTGTTTGCCCGGGCAGCCCTACCATAAATCCGGCGCCCACCTGATACCCTATCTTTTTAAGTATATAAAGACAGTTCCTCCGGTTGTCGAAGCTTGCTCCCGGATGAAGGCTTTCGTACAATGACCGGGAAGCAGTCTCATGACGAAGCAGATACCGATCGGCTCCGGCTTCAAAGAAAGCCCGGTACTCCTCTTCCGGTCTCTCCCCCGCGGATAAGGTAACAGCTACATCCGGAAACATACTTTTTATATAAGTGATTATATCAGTCAACCTCTCCACTGTATACCAGGGATCTTCCCCGCTCTGCAGTACAAAGGTTCTGTAGCCAAGGGCATAACCCTCCCGGCAGCACTCAAGTATCTCCCGGTGGCTCAAACGATACCTCTGTACTTTTTTGTTATCCCGGCGGATACCGCAGTACAGGCAGTTCATACGGCATATATTCGAGAATTCGATAAGACCTCTCATATATACCTTATTTCCATAGTATCGCTCCCGGGTTTTTCTTGCATATTCAAACAGTTTTTCAGTATGAACCTGATCCAGATTCTCCAGCAGATAGAGGAGTTCCTCCCTGGTAAGATTATTTGTGTTATACAGTTTTTCCAGCAGCAAATCCAACGTTTTCACGGCTATTCCTTTATATCCTCCTTAATAACACATATCATTGGAACCCATTCACTAAAAACAGACAATCAAGTTATATTAGATTATTCCATCCATCAGAAGAACAGATCCCGTTCACCGTTTTCAATCCTCTTCAGTCTTTCTATCGTTTTCTCGCGCATAACAGGATTGGTAATATTTTTCAGATTCCTCTCTATGGTTCTGTTGCCCAACTCCTTCAATTCCTCATCAGCATAATCCTCCAGATACTCTTTAAAAGTCAACATAGCATTGGGATAGCACAGATTGTGGATCTCACCGCTTTTTGCATACTCCATAAACCGATCTCCGGTTCTCCCGGCCCGATAACATGCAGTGCAGTAGCTGGGCAGATAACCCTGCTGGCACAATGTTTTTAAAACTTCAAGAGGTGTACGGTGATCAGCCAGCTCAAACTGAGGTTTATGCTCTTCTCCATAGGCATCCGCATGATAGCCGCCTACATCTGTGGCGGAACCGGCGCTTATCTGTGAAATCCCAAGGTTTATTACCTCTTCCCTGAACCCTGCTGCCTCCCGTGTGGACAGAATCATACCGGTATAGGGTACGGCCAGTCTTAATATGGCAACGATTCTCTTGAAATCATGATCCGATACCAGATAGGGGTATTCCTCTATGGAAACGCCTACTGCTGGCCTTAATCTCGGGACCGAAATAGTATGGGGTCCAACTCCGTATTTTTCTTCAAGATGCTGAGCATGCAGCAGAAGCCCCAGCACTTCATACCGGTAATCATACAGCCCGAACAGTACACCCAGCCCTACATCATCTATACCACCTTCCATAGCCCGATCCATGGCAGTGGTGTGGTAATCGTAGTCGCTCTTCGGACCTGCGGGATGATATTTAGCATATGATTCCCGATGATAGGTTTCCTGAAACAGCAC
>LFTM01000284.1 GCA_001513505.1 Clostridiales bacterium DTU092
TGTGTTCTGACAATTCAGACCAGGGAACAGCATATACGAAGAGAAAAGGCGACTTCCAATATCTGTACAAATCAGGCTTTGAACGCGTTGGCGGCAACTGTTTATCTCGCACTTATGGGTCGTGAAGGACTTAAGAAGGTTGCCCTGCTGTCAATGCAAAAGGCACATTATGCATACCAAAGGCTAATATCACAGGGACGCTGTTCCGCTCTGTTTTCAGCACCGTTTTTTGATGAGTTTGTAGTTACCAGCCCCGTTCCGGTTGAGCAGTTGAATGAGAAGTTGCTGGAAAGCAAAATAATTGGAGGTTATGCTTTAGAACGGGATTATCCCGAACTGAAGAATGCCTGGCTGGTAGCCGTCACCGAGAAAAGAACAAAGAATGAGATCGATATGCTGGTGGAAAGGGTGGGAGAGCTATGAAGGAAAGTGCATTGATTTTTGAAATAAGCAGATCGGGACGCAAGGCATTTTCTCTTCCCGAATGTGATGTACCCGAACTTCCGCTGGAAGAGATGATTCCCGATGAATGTTTACGGGATAAGGATGCCCGGCTCCCCGAGGTCAGCGAAGTGGATGTTGTTCGGCATTATACACGCCTTTCCCGTCTCAACCATGGTGTGGATTCCGGTTTTTATCCGCTGGGCTCATGCACCATGAAGTATAACCCCAAGGTCAACGAGGATATAGCCGGCCAGGAAGGATTCACACAGGTCCATCCTCTTCAACCGGAGAATATGGTACAGGGCTGTTTGGAGCTCATGTATAAAACCGACAGACTTTTATCGGAAATAACGGGAATGGACAGGTTTTCTCTTCAACCTGCTGCCGGAGCTCACGGTGAGATGGCCGGGCTAATGATAATCAAATCCTATCATATGCAACGCGGCGACACGAAGCGAAACAAGATTATTGTTCCCGATTCGGCTCATGGGACAAATCCGGCTTCTGCTGCTATGGTAGGGTTTAAGATGGTGGAGGTAAAATCAAATGAAAGAGGAGAAGTTGATCTGGAAGCCCTGAAGGCATTGGTTGATGATGAAACCGCCGGACTAATGCTTACAAACCCCAATACCCTGGGGCTTTTCGAAGAGAACATATTAGAGATATCACGTATTGTTCATGAAGCCGGTGGCCTGCTATACTATGACGGAGCCAACATGAATGCTATACTGGGAATTGCCCGGCCGGGGGATATGGGTTTTGATGTGGTGCACCTGAATCTGCACAAGACTTTCAGCACTCCTCACGGTGGCGGAGGACCGGGTTCGGGCCCGGTAGGCGTGAAAAAGGAATTGGTACAATTTTTACCCGTACCTATGGTTGAGTTTAAAGATGGCGAATACTATCTCGACTATGACAGGCCTTGTTCAATAGGAATGATTAAGTCGTTCTACGGAAACTTTAGTGTTGCTGTAAAAGCCTATGCATACATAATGTCGATGGGGGCAGAAGGCTTGAAAGAAGTAGCTGAGACTGCTGTTCTTAATGCTAATTATATTATGCAGCGCCTCAAGGAATATTATTTGCTGCCCTACGATCGCACCTGTATGCATGAATTTGTGATATCGGCTCAAAAGCAGAAGGAAAAAGGCATATCTGCTATGGATATAGCAAAGCGTTTAATGGATTTTGGGTTCCATCCGCCTACAGTGTATTTCCCCCTTATTGTGAAAGAGGCCATGATGATAGAACCTACGGAGACCGAAAGCCGGGATACTCTTGATGCTTTTGTTGGAGCCCTGATTCAAATTGCCAAAGAGGCGCAAACAGAACCAGACAAGTTAAAGCAGGCACCTCACGTTACACCGGTTAAGAGACTGGATGAGGCGGGAGCCGCCAGGAACCCGGTACTGAGGTGGACACCATAAAAATTGGATTTTGTTTTTATAAATAAAAAAAGAAGGAGCAGCTAAAAATCAAGCTGCTCCTTCTTTTAACGATTTATTTCTTAATGCGTTATTAAGAATTTTTCCTACAAATATTACTGGTCACGAAGTCTCTTTTCCAAAGCATCCAGCTGGTTGGCCAGCTCTTTGGGAAGCTTATCTCCAAATGAGGCGTAATACTCACGGATAGATGCAACTTCTTTCAACCAGTCTTCCCTGTCTACGCTTAACAGTTCCTGCATAGTGCTGCTGTCTACGTCAAGCCCGGTGGTGTCAATAGCATCCGGAGTAGGCATGTAACCAATGGGGCTGGTAATAGCTTTACCTTCTCCTGACACCCTTTCAAATATCCATTTTAATACACGGCTGTTTTCGCCAAATCCAGGCCACAACCAGTTACCGTCTTTATCTTTACGGAACCAGTTGACATAGAAGATCTTGGGAAGTTTTTCGGGGTCCGCTTTTGCTCCTATGTCAAGCCAGTGTTGCAGATAGTCGCATATGTGATATCCGCAGAATGGTAACATAGCAAAGGGATCACGACGGACCTTTCCGATTTGATCGGATATTGTCGCCGCTGTTATTTCAGATCCCATAATGGAAGCTATGAATACCCCGTGGTTCCAATCAAAGCTTTGATGTACCAATGGTACCGTGGTGGGTCTGCGGCCACCAACTAATATCGCCGAAATCGGGACTCCTTCAGGATCCTCCCACTCGGGGGCAATGGACGGACACTGTCTTGCAGGTACAGTAAAACGTGCGTTTGGATGAGCGGCAGGAGTATCCGAACCCGGATGCCAGTCATTTCCTTTCCAGTCGATAAGATGTCCGGGGGCATCATAGCCTATGCCCTCCCACCATATGTCGCCATCATCAGTTAGTGCAGCATTGGTGAATATGGTGTTTTTGCTAATGGTCTTCATAGCATTGGGATTGGAGTCCATTGATGTACCAGGTGCAACTCCGAAGAAACCAGCTTCCGGATTGATGGCATAAAGTCTGCCGTCTTTTCCAAATTTCATCCATGCTATATCATCGCCTATGGTTTCAACCTTCCATCCGGGGATGGTGGGAACCAACATGGCCAGGTTTGTTTTACCACATGCACTTGGAAATGCTGCTGCGATATATTTTCGTTCACCTTCCGGATTGGTGATGGCCAAAATAAGCATATGCTCAGCCAGCCACCCTTCGTCACGAGCCATTACTGAAGCTATACGAAGGGAAAAGCATTTTTTACCCAAAAGTGCGTTGCCGCCATAGCCTGAACCGTATGACCAGATGGTCCTCTCTTCAGGGAAGTGGCTGATGTATTTCTGTTCCATAGGAGCGCAGGGCCATGCTACGTCCTCCTCACCTTCAGCAAGTGGTGCACCTACTGAATGCAGGCATGGTACAAATTCACCATCCTCACCAAGGACATCGAGGGCCTGTTTACCCATACGTGTCATTATACGCATGTTAACTACAACGTAGGGACTGTCTGTAAGTTGTACACCAATCTTTGACATGGGTGAACCAATGGGGCCCATGGAGAAAGGTATAACGTACATGGTTCTTCCCTTCATACATCCGTCATACAAATCTGTCATGGTCTTTTTAAGTTCAACAGGATCTATCCAGTTGTTGGTTGGGCCAGCGTCTTCCTTTGTCCTTGAAGCTATATATGTTCTTTCTTCAACGCGGGCAACATCCGACGGATGGCTTCTGAAAAGGTAGCAACCGGGACGTTTTTCCGGATTTAAACGGGTTGCTGCACCTGAAGCAACCATTTGTTCCAGTAATCGATCATATTCTTCCTGTGACCCATCGCACCAGTAGATTTTATCTGGCTTACACAGTTTTGCCATTTCGTCTACCCATTCTTGCAATTTTTTGTTCTGAGTCATTGCGCAACTCCTTTCTAATGTTTTGGAATTTTGTTAATTTTACCTTACCAACTGCTGTTAATATAAGCTTTTATATAAACCCGATTAAAGGGGCAGGCCCGTATACTGAACAAACATATGTAGAGAAAAAACAATAAAAGCAGAGATAAATTATACCTCATATCATTATTATATATACCCAAATATAAAAGGATAAAAAAATATTTCAAACTTTATATTAACACAAACACAATACAAATTCAATACAATTTTAGAAATGCAAACTTGCAAATCTAAATTCAATGGTTAATAAATTATTTAGGCCATTTTTATTGACTATTGATAATATTTGGAATAAACTGATAGTATCCTTAGCACCTATTTACAGTTAATTATCCGGCTATAGACAAATTTGCGGGAGGCATGATAGTAATGAGGGGCAGGTACATGCTTGGAAGTTTTTTTATATTGCTTGGCTTGGGCTTGTTATTGCATAAAATGGATATTATTAACATTGGCCAATGGTGGCCATTATTAATTGTTCTTTTGGGATTCTATCAGCTCATAAAGGGTAAAGGTGCTTCAACAGGCGGTTTAATTCTGATCCTGGTTGGCGGATTTATTTTCTGTAAGATTCACGGGATTTTGCCGCACGATTGGAGTACATACATCTGGCCTGCTGCATTAATAATTATTGGTTTATTTATACTGGTTGACGGTCTCAAATCAAATGCACCTATTGATAACCGTGACAGTGCAGATTATTTTGTTGCCTTTTCCGGAGTTAATACCCGTCTTCAATCCCGGAATTTTAAGGGCGGAAGTGCTGTGGCCCTGTTTGGAGGTATAGAACTGGATCTTCGGAATGCTGAATTAGATGCAAATAATGTCAGGATGGATTTGGTGGCCATATTTGGCGGGATCGATATAAAGGTGCCTCAGCACTGGAAAGTCGAAATTTCAGGACTTCCCCTTTTCGGAGGATGGGACAATAAGACCAACTATATCCCTCTGCCGGATGCGGAGGAGAAAAAACTTACGGTTAAATGTATGGCTTTGTTTGGCGGAGCTGGGATTAAGAATTAAGTATTTGGTCCAGCGTGACAAACTGATATCCTCTTTTTTTAAGTTCTGATATTATATTTGGAAGCGCCTGGATCGTTGCCTGGCGGTTGTGATAACCTCCGGCACTGTGCATTAAAATAATTGCACCGGGATGGACTTTATCAAGGACACATTTCTGGATTTGCTGGGGGCTGGTTGTATACCAGTCCATTGAATCAACGGACCATACAATTACTTTGTAACCATCCAGCTTGAGTTGCTGCATCTGCTCGGACGTAACCAAACCATAGGGTGGTCGAAAGAATTTGGTACAAGCATATTTTTCCTCGATTACTTTTTGAGTCTTATTTACCTCATCTATTAAATCGTACACTGTAATCGAGGTGGGTCTTTTGTGAGACCAGCTATGATTGGCAAGCTGATGCCCGCTTTTCACAATTCTTTGCACTACTTCAGGGTACTTTTGTGCATTTTCACCTATTACAAAAAAGGTTGCCACGGTATTATATTCTTCCAGTATGTCTAAAACTAACGGAGTAATGTGGGGGTCAGGACCATCATCAAAGGTTAAAGCAATTCTATTGTCTGACGCGGGTAAACAGCTGTAGATTGAATGTGGATATGCATTGCATAGTTCTTTTACTTTATTCCTGAATTCTTCTAAATGAAGATGCATATTCCGATCTATATTGATTGGCGGCTCGGCTACATAGCCTGATTCAACATTAGTTTTATCACTGTAGCCGGTATGAGCTTCGACATGGATAAGCTGAACCGGGTTTGGTCCTGCTGTTATGGTGTCTATATTTTGTATCAGCACTATATAGATTAGCCAATAGATCAATAGAGACAGTTTATGAGCTTTTTTCATCGTTGTACCTCCTGGAAGTTAAGGATCCTTTTATTGTTAGTCTGTAACATTGTTCTATTTTTTAAACACTGCCGATATAATCAGTAATATAGACGCCAGGGAAGCTTGAATTTAAAGTGGGGATGCCATGATGAAACGGGAATTGTGTGAAGTGAATAACAAGTGTTTAAAAGAATTTCAAAACATTTTTATGGATAGTTATGATAAATTTATTCGATATGCCTGTGCCATATTAGAAGACAGACAAACTGCCCAGGATGTGGTACAAGAGGCATTTTTGTTTGCTTATGAGGAATATAAAAACCATAGGGATATAAGCCGGATTATACCATATATTTACGATTTTATAAGAAACGAGTGCATGAGTTATTTAAAGGCAAAAAGTGTTGAGAAAAAACGGGGGCAAATTTACAGGGAGCCTTTAGCGGTAAATATGACAATACCCGAGGAATTAATTTTAAAGAAAGAAATTCAACACAAGGTAGTGGATATTATAAATAAATTGGATCCTTCGGAACGAAGAATAGTAATATTGAAGTATTATTGTAAGCTTTCCGTTGAAGAGATTGCTTCGTCTTTGGGAACAAACGCCTACGATATTACAGTGATACTGACAAAAATAAAACAGAGAATAGCTAAAGAATTAAACAATGATTAAATTAATAAATTAATAAATAATGGCAAATGGTGAATTTAATTTACAAAGTATGTATAATAGTAAATGGGATAAAAGATATATTGAAAAGGGTGATAAATAGATGCTGGCTGATGAAAGACGCCAGGCCATCCTTAAATATATAAGTCAAAAAGAACAACCGGTAACAGGGACTTATTTAGCACAGATGATGGGTGTAAGCAGGCAGGTTGTTGTTCAGGATATTGCCATACTCAGAGCAGCTGGTAATGATATTATTGCTACACCGCAGGGATATATGCTTTCCAGGAACGTACATCCTAAACGTTATCGGCGGGTTATTGCTTGCAGACACCAGGATGATGGTATAGAAGATGAGCTGATGACTGTGGTGGATTTAGGGGGGGCCGTACTTGATGTTAGTGTAGAACACAGAGTATACGGTGAATTCAAGGCTCAACTAATGATAAAATCGCCGAATGATGTTCGTTGTTTTATTGAGATAATGAAGAGGGAAAAAGCTGAACCGCTGTGTGCATTGACAGATGGGGTACACCTGCACACCATTGAGGCCGATACACCACTTATACTGGACAGGATTGAAAAAGCTCTGGAAGAGAAAGGCTATCTTCTGTGCCGGTAGTGAGTTTGTTGTTATGTTTTGAATCATAATGAATGATTTTTTACAATTAACTAACGTCAGGCTGAGGTTCGGTAAAATAGTTGCATAAACTGAAAAATATGGTTATAATAGAAATAAAGCTATGAAGGGAATCAGTAAGCGGATAAACCTCCTCAAGAGAGCCGGTGGCTGGTGTGAACCGGCGGGGG
>LFTM01000079.1 GCA_001513505.1 Clostridiales bacterium DTU092
GGCTACTACTTTGGCAACAAGATTGATGACTCAGGATGGTGTTGTGGCTGTTCTTGGACCTGCGACATCCGGATCTTTCATGGCAACAATCCCGGTAGCAAATCAAAACAAAGTACCGGTTGTTTCCGGCTCTGCCACTGCGGATATTGTAACGGTGGATGATAGCGGAAAAGTGCAGGAATATGCATTCCGCATCTGCTTTACAGATTCTCAGCAGGGTGAAGGTATTACCAGGTTTGCACTTGAGAATCTCTCCTGCAGAAATGCTGTTATTATCATGGACAGTTCCAGCGACTATGCAACCGGTCTTGCCGACAGCTTTGAAAGGGTATTTACGGAAGGTGGAGGCACCATAGTTGCAAAGGAAGCTTATGTTGCCGGTGACACCGATTTTAATGCTGTGCTGACCAGTATAAAAAATAAAGATTTTGATGTTATATTTATCCCGGGCTATTATAATGAAGCCGGACTCATTATCAAGCAAGCCCGTACACAGGGAATCGATGTCCCAATTCTGGGAGCTGACGGTTTTGATTCTCCAGTGCTGGAAGATCTTGCCGGAGCGGATGCTCTTAACAATGTATATTTTTCAAATCACTATTCATCAGCCGATACGAGTGCGGTAGTATCTGATTTTATAGATAGTTTTAAGGAAAAATACAATAAAGAGCCGGATGCTTTTAATGCCCTTGGATATGATCTGGCCAGGTTTGTTGTTGATGCGATAGAACGTGCTGAAAAAATTGACGGTGAATCCGTAAAAGCGGCGCTGGAAGCAACCAAAGATTTTGAAGGTGTTACAGGAACTTTCAGCATAGATGAAAACCATAATGTAATCAAGGAGATAATCGTTATTGAATTGAAGGATGGAAAACAGCATGCTACTCACAGGGTAAGCAACTAGTTTTCCGGAGATAACTTTTCTCTAACTTTGATGTAATTGTGAGTATATAAGTGAGGCCACAGGTGTGTCCTCACTTATATTTTATGACAATAAATCGATATACGGGCTATGAGCCTGAAAACTGCCATGTAATATGATATATATGTAAGACGGAGTAACAGGCAACTTAAGTTATAGATGTATTGCGGGTTTCAGATCACCGTGGTATAATACATTCATAAACTTTAAACATTGGGATTTCATCTCTTCATAATTAAAACATGCATTCGAAAGAGGGGAAATGGGTGGAACAACTGCTACAACAGATTATCAACGGTATATCTTTGGGAAGTATATATGCGCTTATAGCTCTCGGTTATACCATGGTATACGGTATTATCAAACTAATCAATTTTGCCCACTGTGATGTGTATATGATAGGAGCTTATATTGGTTATGTGTGTATGGCAAAGCTAGGTTTAGGTTTTTTGCCATCGATACTTGCTGCTATGCTCTTTTGTACGCTACTTGGTATAACTATTGAGAGAATTGCATATAAGCCTTTGAGGAATGCAACAAGGATTGCAGCTCTTATTACAGCAATTGGTGTTTCCCTTTTTTTAGAATATAGTACCATGTTTATTGCTTCAGCAAATGTCAGGACATATCCTGCCATGACGGGCTTTATGGCTAAAACATATAAAATTGGAGATATTGTTATCTCAACGCAGCAGATTCTGATTGCAATTACTACAGTTGTTCTTATGGTATTGCTGCAGATAATAGTTAAAAGAACAAAGATCGGGAAGGCGATGCGTGCCGTTTCAATGGATAAAGACGCCGCCGAGCTGATGGGTATAAATGTTGATACAACCATTTCTTTCACTTTTGCTTTAGGTTCGGCTCTTGCCGGAGCTGCGGGCATTTTAGTGGGTATATATTATAATTCCATAAACCCATTAATGGGAGTTCTGCCCGGTCTTAAGGCCTTTGTTGCTGCTGTATTCGGGGGTATTGGCATCATTCCTGGTGCCATGTTAGGCGGGTATGTAATAGGTATTATCGAGGTTTTTGTTGCAGGATATGGCTATTCAATGTACAGAGATGCTGTAGTATTTGCTATACTGATTTTAATACTCATTGTTAAGCCTGCAGGACTGCTAGGTAAAAATACCGGAGAGAAGGTGTAAATGGTGAGAGACAAACTTAATTCTCAACTTGTAAAAAGGATTATTCTTTTACTGCTCGCCTATGTCATTATCCAGTTACTTATTGCGGTTAATATTATAAATGACTATTTACAGGCAACATTGGTCACAATTTGCATTAATATTATACTGGCTGTCAGTCTGAACCTGATTACCGGATTTACCGGCCAGTTTTCTTTGGGGCACGCAGGGTTTATGTCCATTGGAGCTTATACATGTGCCATAATAACCATGAAAATGCCTACCCTTGGCGGTTTTGTTCTGGGAGTTGTAATGGGAGCCATAATGGCTGCGGTTGTTGGATTTATAGTAGGTTTACCGACCTTGCGTCTGCGTGGAGATTACCTTGCCATTGCGACCCTGGGGATGTCAGAAATAATCCGTATAGTATTTACAAACTTAGACAGCATTACCAATGGGGCTGCAGGTTTAAACGGTATTCCGAGGTTTGTTAACTGGACATGGTTATATATTTTTGTTGTCGGTATTATTTTATTGATAAGGAATTTTTTAAAGTCTTCTCATGGAAGAGCATGCATTGCTATACGCGAGGATGAAGTTGCAGCCGAAGCTATGGGGATAAATACTACAAAATATAAGGTTCTGGCTTTCATAATTGGTGCTTTCTGTGCAGGTATAGGCGGAGCTCTCTATTCATCTTATTTTTATTATATAAAGCCTGATTTGTTCGGATTCTTAAAATCAGTTGATATACTGGTTATTGTAGTTCTGGGCGGGCTTGGAAGCATATCCGGCTCTGTTCTGGCGGCTATTTTGCTGGCCGTTGTCTCTACTTACTTTCAGTCTTTTCCTGAGATTCGTATGATTTTATATGCACTTATACTGATTATAATCATGATATTCCGTCCTCAAGGATTATTGGGTTCAAAGGAGATTTCATTATCCGTATTTAACAGGGCGAGTAAGTTTTTTGCATTTGGGAAGGGAGAAAAATAAAAATGCAATTGTTAGCGGTAGAGAAGCTGACCAAGTCGTTTGGTGGATTGACTGCGGTGTTAAATCTTAATATAGAATTAAAACAGGGTGAATTGATCGGTTTAATCGGCCCTAATGGTGCGGGAAAAACCACCGTTTTTAACCTTTTAACCGGTGTTTATGCCCCTACCAGCGGTAGTATAACCTTTTGCAAGAATGACGAAAAAGTGGAATTGCATGGGTTGAAGCCGCATAAAATATGTAAAAGCGGATTAGCAAGAACATTTCAGAACATACGCCTGTTCAAAGATTTAACCGTATTTGATAATGTTAGAATAGCTATGCACAAAAATGTTAAGTACGGGCTGTTATCCAGTTTCCTGCGCTTGCCGTCTTACAGGAGAGAAGAAAAAGAAATTGCAGATGCAAGCATGGAACTGCTAAGAATTTTCGAGCTTGATGGAAAAAAGGATGAATACGCAAAAAATCTACCCTATGGTGAGCAACGTCACCTGGAGATCGCCCGGGCGCTGGCAACCAACCCTGATTTACTGTTACTGGATGAACCGGCTGCCGGAATGAATCCTGCTGAGACCGCCCGGCTTACTGAGCTTATAAAATGGATAAGGGAGAAGTTCAATCTTACCATACTGCTGATCGAGCACGATATGTCGCTGGTTATGAAAATTTGTGAACGTATTTACGTGCTTGATTACGGTATATTGATTGCTGAAGGGACCCCGGACGAAATAAGGTCAAACAAGAGGGTGATAGAGGCGTATTTGGGAGAGGATGTTAGCAATGCTTGAGATAAAAAATCTTAATGTTCATTTTGGGGTTATACATGCTTTAAAGGGCATTTCAATTACAGTAAATGAAGGAGAAATCGTTACTCTGATAGGTGCCAATGGCGCAGGAAAGACCACGACATTACGCACCATTTCAGGTTTAAAAAAGCCTACCAGCGGTGAAATTTTGCTGGAAGGAGAAGATATAACTGACGTGTCTGCCCAGAACAGGGTCAGACTGGGTATTTCTCATGTGCCTGAGGGACGTCGTGTTTTTCCGGGAATGACAGTACTTGAGAACCTTGAAATGGGAGCGTATCTAAGAAAGGACAAGGCTGAAACGGCAAAGGATTTGGAGATGGTATACGAGCTTTTCCCGGTTCTTTCAGATCGGCAAAAACAGCTGGCAGGAACTTTATCGGGCGGTGAACAGCAGATGCTGGCTATAGGCAGGGCATTGATGAGCCGGCCAAGAATTCTTTTGCTGGATGAACCATCGATGGGGCTTGCCCCCTTGTTAGTTCAGGAAATTTTTAATATAATAAAAAATGTAAACGAAGTCGGAACAACTGTGCTATTAGTAGAGCAGAATGCTATGATGGCTCTGCAAATAGCACATCGGGCGTACGTTATGGAGACTGGTTCTATCGTTTTGTCCGGCAGCGGAGCGGAGCTTCTTAGAAGTGAACAGGTTAAAAAAGCGTATTTAGGGGGGTAGGTAGATGTTTGTTAGGAGCAGGATGACAACAAATCCATTTATCATCTCTCCTGATCATACCATACCGGATGCTCAGGAGATCATGATGAAAAATGGTATCAGGCGTTTGCCCGTAGTAAAAAACGGAAAGCTGGTAGGTGTGGTTACAAAGGAGGATATTGACAGGTATTCACCGTCTCAGGCCACCAGTCTTAGTATGAGCGAAATTACCTATATACTCTCAAAAACAAAAATTAAACAGATTATGACTAAGGATCCTGTTGTCATCTCACCAAACGCCCTATTGGAGGAAGCTGCTATATTAATGCGTGATCAAAGGGTAGGTTTCTTACCGGTTGTTGATGGAGATAAGCTGGTTGGAATTATTACCGAAAGCGATATTTTTGACGCATTTATTGAATTGCTTGGATTTCGTGAGAGAGGTACACGTCTTACTATTGAAACAATTGATGAACCGGGTATTTTGTTGAAGCTTATAAGTATATTTACCGGACACGGCGCTAATATTACACGGGTTGCGGTCTATCGCGGTTCGGGCGGAAAAAGCGATGTTGTTGTGGGAATAAGCTCTCTAAACACAACTGAAATTGAAAAGTCCATTGAAGAAGAGGGTTTTAATATAAGGTATAAGCTGCAGAACAAATAATAAAATAATGGCTTAGCTGATGTTTATGTTCATTGGCTAAGCCATTTATGGTCATTGAGAATATGCTATCTAATGTTTGAAGCCTACTGGTGTTATACCGTTGGCAAATCCGGTAATGCGCAGCAGGTTCAATGTTTAAGAGGTGAAAAATGTGAATTCCAAAAAAGTGTTATTGCTGACTGTTGTTGCTATATTTATATTTTGTTTGACCGGATGTCTTCCAGGTGACGGTACTAATACACCGGATAACCCGGCAGGATTTTTCTGGGGTGTGTGGCATGGCTGGATGGCTCCGATATCATTGATAGTGCATTTTTTTAACAACGACATAAGGATATACGAGCTCAATAACAGTGGTTGGTTATATGAGTTTGGGTTTTATATTTCTATTATAGGAGGGTTTGGCGGGTTATCTCTTACAAGGAAAAAGAAACAAAAATAGAGTAACAGGAAGTACTTAAGGAATCTTAATGTATTCAACAATTTAAAAAAGATTAATAATTGATATCACCAAGGTATATGTTCAAAGGAATATATCTTGGTGGTTTTTATTTTTTGTATTAATATATTTAATCGATGCTATTTTCAATAATGAAACAAGAGATAAGATAGAAAACGAAACAGGATGATGTGAATGAAATTTGATAAATTTTAAAAAATGTTCGGTTTTTTTAAAAAAGATATAGATTTTAGATCGATAATAGTATATAATCACAATCGGGCATAGACTAAATTTTACTGATAGTATTACTTAATCTTACAACGGATAGGACGACGGAAAAGGATTATTTTTTGACTGGAGAGGTGGAGAGATATTAATGAGGACTATTGGTACACAAGCTAAAGGTATACGTTTGCCGATAATTCGAAAGGGCGATGATCTAGTTGAAATTGTAGCAAAAGCTGTTGTGGAATCGAGCCGGATTGAGGGATATAGCTTAAATGATAAAGACGTGTTGGGAATAACCGAAGCGGTAGTAGCCCGTGCACAGGGTAATTATGCTACAATCGATCAGATTGCATCGGATTTTGCTGCAAAGTATCCTGATGGAGAGGTAGGAGTGGTATTTCCCATATTAAGCCGGAATCGTTTTGCAATGCTTCTGGAAGCCATTGCCCGTGCAGTCAGCAAAGTTTATCTGTTATTAAGCTATCCTGCTGACGAAGTAGGCAATCCGATTCTTACATGGGATGAACTGGATGAAAAAGGGATTGATCCCTATAGACATACATTAACTGAGGAAGAGTTTTACAGATATTTTGGTCATGGAGCAATCCATCCGTATACCGGTATTGATTACATCAAGTATTATAAGGAACTGTTGAAGGATGCTACCATTATATTTTCAAATGATCCAAGAAAGATATTAAACTACACGTCCCATGTTCTGGCTGCTGACATCCATACACGGTTTAGGACAAAGCGCCTGCTTAAGAAAGCGGGAGCTGAGACCGTATATGGACTGGATGATATATTAACTCAGCCGGTGGATGGCAGCGGTTTTCATCCTCAATACGGTTTGCTTGGTTCCAACCGGGCATCTGAAAATACCGTCAAGCTTTTTCCAAGAGACGGAGATATCTTTGTAAGAAATCTTCAGCAGCGCCTTAAAGAACTTACAGGAAAGAAACTGGAAATCATGATTTATGGAGATGGTGCTTTTAGAGATCCGGTCAGCGGAATATGGGAGCTGGCGGATCCTGTGGTTGCTCCTGCCTATACTGAAGGCCTGGATGGCACAACAAGCGAAGTCAAACTGAAGTATCTGGTTGATAATATGCAGAACCAAGATGACAGTATCGAGGACAGTATAAGAGATATCATTAGATCAAAAGAAAACAACATAACTGGCAAAATGATATCTCAGGGTACGACACCCCGTCGAATAGCTGATTTGCTTGGAAGCTTATGCGATCTTGTAAGTGGCAGTGGTGACAAGGGGACACCCGTTGTGCTTATACAAGGATATTTTGATCATTATGCCTGTTAGAGGTAATTCTCCTGAATATATAAACGTAAAAAGCACATGATATTGACAAAATGAGCTGTTACTGCTATATTGGTATTGGTGCGGAAAATAATATGAATAATTCTAATGGCATGAGATGTGAGAGGCCATATTAATCGAGTTATAATACTCGGTTAATATGGCCTTTTGTGTTGCAGGGGGGAAAGTTGAATGTATGATGTTGTCATAATAGGTGCCGGTGTGGTAGGTGCCAGTATTGCAAGAGAGCTGTCACGGTATGACTTAAGTATTGCTGTTTTGGAGGCCGGATCAGACGTGGCTGCAGGCAGTTCCGGTGCTAACAGCGGTATAGTGCACGCAGGCTATGATTGCAATCCGGGTACTTTGATGGCACGGCTCAATGTTAAGGGAAATGCTATGTTTGATCAGATAAGCAGAGAGCTGGATGTTCCTTTTAAACGTAATGGCTCCCTGGTTCTGGCTTTTAACGAAGAGGATATTTCACAGCTTGAACATTTGAAAGCTAAAGGAGAAATCAATGGTGTGGAGGATTTGAAAATCCTGTCCGCCGAAGAGGTTTTAAAATTAGAACCCAATATAAACACCAATGTGATAGCTGCGTTGTGGGCTCCCACCGGAGGTATAGTGTGTCCGTATGGTCTGACCATAGCCATGGCTGAAAATGCGGCGGATAACGGAGTAGAATTTTATTTTGATAACAGAGTGGTATCTATTGATAAGAGAGAAAATGGTAAGTTTTATATTGAAACAACAGCCGGTAAATTTATATCAAGATATGTGATTAATGCTGCCGGTGCTAATGCAGATATTATAAGTAATATGGTGGGGGATGACTCATTTAATATACATCCAAGAAAGGGAGAATATTGCCTTTATGACAGAAAATGGGGCAATATGGTTGAAAGAACGATTTTTCAGCCTCCATCTGCTATGGGGAAAGGAGTACTTGTAACACCTACTGTAGATGGTAACCTGTTGATCGGCCCCAATGCATTTGACACGGAAAAAAGGGATGATAATTATACATCTGCAGAAGGATTGGATTTTGTGTACAACAGAGCACTGGAGTCGGTTCCCTCTTTGCCAAGGGACGGTGTTATAACGGTTTTTGCAGGATTGAGGGCTATAGCTGATGCGCAAGATTTTATAATACGTCCATCCTACAAAGTTGAAGGTTTTATTCAGGCTGCCGGCATCTGTTCACCTGGATTGACAGCTGCTCCAGCCATAGCCGAAGAGGTTGCCGCCATTTTAAGCAAGATTGAGGGAGGGTTGGAGTACAATAAGGATTTTAATTCTGTTCGGAAAGGCATAAAGCGTTTTCGCGATATGGATTGGAATGCCAGAGCGCAGATGGTGAAAGAGGATCCCAGATATGGGCGGATAGTATGCCGGTGTGAAACGGTAACTGAAGGAGAAATTGTACAGGCGCTTCATACAAAGCTACCGGTTAATACAATTGATGGAATAAAGCGCAGGACCAGAGCCGGTATGGGCCGATGCCAGGGCGGTTTTTGTACTCCGCGTATCATGGAGATAATTGAAAGAGAATTGGGTATTCCTATGGAGTATATTACAAAAAAAGGCGGCAGTTCAAGGATAGTGTACGGCAGGATCAAAGACTTATTGGAAGAGGGTGAAGAGTGATGTTCAGAAAAGCGGAGGTTGTCATAATTGGAGGCGGGCCTGCCGGACTGGCGGCGGCTTTATCGTGTCACAAACATGGTATCAGAGATATATTGCTTTTGGAAAGGGATGAGTACCTGGGCGGAATTCTCCAACAGTGTATCCACAACGGGTTTGGACTGCATTGGTTCGGAGAGGAGCTGACGGGACCGGAGTATGCCCAGCGTTTTATAGATGGGGTAATTGAAAAAGAGATTCCATATTTACTGAATACTATGGTAATTGAAGTAAGGGAAGATAAAACTATATACGCAGTTAATCCTCAGTATGGATTGATGGAGATAAAGGCTAAAGCTGTAATATTCGCTATGGGCTGCCGTGAGAGGACAAGGGGGGCCCTGAAGATACCGGGGGGACGCCCTGCCGGGGTGTATACGGCCGGTATGACACAAAGGCTTATCAATATGGAAGGATATATGCCCGGGAGAGAGGTTGTAATATTGGGCTCCGGGGATATCGGTCTTATAATGGCAAGAAGGTTAACATGGGAAGGGGCCAGAGTAAAGTTGGTATGCGAAATCATGCCGTATTCTACCGGGCTTAGCAGAAATGTGCGGCAATGCCTTGATGATTATGGTATTCCTTTAAAATATAACCATACCGTTGTGAAGATTCATGGAAGAGAGAGACTTGAAGGAGTTACCATTGCCCGGGTTGACGACAGGCGCCTGCCTATTCCCGGCTCCGAGGAATATGTTTCATGTGATACCCTGCTGTTGTCCGTTGGATTAATCCCCGAGAATGAACTCAGTGAAGGGGCAGGAGTAATGTTGGATCCCATGACGGGCGGCCCGGTTGTGGATGAGTACAGACAGACCACCATACCGGGGATCTTTTGCTGCGGTAATGTGCTCCATGTCCATGATCTTGTTGATTATGTAAGCGAAGAAGCTGAGATAGCCGGTGATGGAGTATATCGTTATGTAAACGGTCAAAGTTCTTCAAATAGCAATTACCTGCCTGTTGTTCCGGGTGAAGGTATACGCTACGTTGTCCCACAGCGGATTTGTGGAGATAGAGAAGTTGAGTTTTTTTTCAGATCTGATGCCATTTATGAAAGGGGTTCGGTGGAACTAACCGATGGTGAAAGGGTTTTTGCATCCAAAAAATTCATGCGCCTGGTTCCCGGACAGATGGAGAGATTAAAATTGAAAAAGGAAGCATTAACAGATAAAGAAAAAATAAAATATTTACAGTTGAGATGGAAGGGTTCCGCCAAGGAGGATGATAGGGTATGCAACTGATATGTATATTGTGTCCCAGAGGTTGTCATATACAAATTCAACAGGTAAAGGACGGAGAATGGAAGATTGAAGGGCATGGCTGCAAACGGGGTAAAGATTACGCCATTCAGGAGGCTACATGTCCGTTAAGAGTTTTGACTACTTCTGTATGGGTGGAAGGCGGGAATCACAGGCTTGTATCGGCTAAAACTGACAGAAGTATTCCAAGGGATAAGATTATTGAGTCTCTTAAGCAGACCAAAGGATTAACTGTAAAGGCGCCTATTAATATTGGTGATATACTTGTAAAGAACATTGCCGGTACCGGTGCCAATCTTGTAGCTACCCGGAAAATTGACAGGGAATAAGCTGCATAATCTAAAAATAGGTTTTTATGCTGTGAGCCTTGTTGCCAAATATTAACCGTCAGGAGGCGGAAGGAAATGATATTTATCGGGATATTCGGTATACAAGACAAACAGAGGGTTATACGGGAGTATTCCAATGTTGTATGCAAGTGTGGCAGGCTTTCAAGAGGAGAATTGATTGAACATTATACCTACTTTCACCTGTTTTTTATACCAATATTTNNATTATATGAGGTTTAGATGTTGTAACAGAATTTTCAGGATACCATCTGATTATGTAGAAGAAATAAAGGACAGCAGCGATGTAGATGTAAACCGGCTTGAAGAAATACGGGTATATGATGATGTTGAAAACCGGTGTCCAAATTGCAATGGAGTGCTCCAGCGCTCATTTGCATACTGTCCTTATTGCGGGCAAAAGCTATAATAAATATATAACATGTCAGCGATTTTTTCCGAAGAAAAACAGAGCAATCGTACCCGGGCCTGAATGGGATCCGATAACAGGGCCGATAGAGTTAATAATGATATCCTTAACCGGGAATTTGGAACGGATTAGTTCAGCAAGATAATCTGCATCATCGGGAGAATCTCCATGGCTTATTGCTACAACCTGTTGTTCGGGGTTTATAATATTCTCTTCCATTTTTTCTATCAAGGTCCGCAGAGCCTTTTTGCGGCCTTTTACTTTTATTCTTGGAATGAGGCGGCCTTCATCGTCAACGTTTAGCACAGGTTTAATATCCAGGATAGAACCAACAAAAGCGGCAGTTCCCGATAGTCTTCCACCTCTTTTTAAGTGTCCAAGATCCTCCACTGTAAACCAGTGGTGAAGCTTAAGCTTGTTTTCCTCCACCCAGTCTATAATTTCTTCCCTGGACGCACCTTTTTCAAGCATATCGATAGCATGGTAAACTAACAGTCCTTCACCCAGTGAGGCGCTTTTTGTATCAATGATGGTGATATCTGCTTCCGGAAACTCTTCAGTTATCATGTCCCGGGCCAATAGGGAGTTGTTGTAGCTCCCACTCAATGCAGAGGAAAAACAAAGATATATAATTGATTTTCCTTCAAGAGCATATTTCCGAAACATATCGGTATATGTCTGGGCGTTTACCTGGGAGGTGGTAGGGGTTTCGCCATTTCTTATAGCATCATAAAAGTCTTTATAAGAGATGGTTTGTCCCAGATCATCGGTATAATCGTTTCCCTTAAAATGGAAAGTAAAATTAACAACCGGAATATCATGCTGTTTTACGTACTCAAAAGGGAGATCACTGCATGAATCGATAATTATAACGGTTTGCATGTTCCTACACCCTCCTATCCAAAGCTTTGAGAACGGAGTTATAGCCGATGAAGCTTTTTGATTTTTTACAATATACCATATATTGTTTGTTTTGTATAGTGTCTGGCAGGATATTTTCTTTTATTCAAAGGATGAATTGCTTCACGTTGCTGTTTAACTAAATTGTTGTAAAGTTCCTTAATAAATCCTCAAAGGTATCCCTTCTACGGATCAGGATATCACTGCCATTTTTGTCAATAATAACTTCAGCCGGCCGCAATCGGTTGTTATAGTTGGAACACATTGAATAACCATAGGCACCAGCATCCATTACTCCTATTATATAACCTTCCTTTACAGGAGGAAGCATCCTGTTTCTTGAAATAATATCGCCGCTTTCACAAATGTTTCCTACTACAGTAGAATTTATACGCTCATTGTCTTTGATCAAAGCCCCGTTGTTACTATAGACTTCTATATCATGGTACGAATCATACATGGCAGGTCTGAGCAGAACATTAAAACCCAGATCAGTCCCTATATAGGTTGTGTTATTGTTTTGTTTTGTAGCATGCACGGTACCGAGGAGTATACCGCATTCTGCAATAATGTAACGTCCTGGCTCGACTAAGAATGTGGGTTGGAGTTGGTGTTTGTTTACCCAGTCATGGATCAAACTGGTAAGTTGATCACCCAGTAATTTTACGTTTAATTTTTTCTCACCTGTCTGTTTGCGGTATGGTATACCAAACCCTCCGCCGAAATCAATAAATTCCAGGCTTTCAAAATTTTCTGCTATGGAAAGAATGGACTTCGCGGCTTCGATATATGGTTTTGGATCCATAAACAAGGAGCCTATATGCTGATTGATGCCAATGAGCCTTAGGTTATATTTGCGTAATATATGTTTAACCTCAGGTATATATTCAGGATGAATACCGAATTTTGTATTATTGCCTGCAGTAATCACTTTTTCACTGTGACCGGCACCCTTACCGGGATTAAAGCGGACGGCAACAGTTCCGCCCGGATTGATTCGCCCGAACTGTTCTAACTGTGATAACGAGTCAACGCTTATTGTTACGCCTTTATTGATTGCCAGTTCCATTTCATCTTTTGATATGTTATTACTTGTAAAGAGAATTTCCTGAGGCTTAAATCCGGCCATTTCAAGGACATATATTTCGCCGTAGGATACGGCATCTGCATGAAGCCCTTCTTCATGTATGATTTTAAGCAGGTGGAGATTGGAGTTGGCTTTTGCCGAATAATTGACTTTATATTTTTGATAGTCAACCAATTCCATAATCTCTCTGCAACGTTTTCTCAGTATCATTTCATTGTATACGTATAAAGGACTGCCATATTTATCAAGTAATTCCCGGGGATTTGTGTTTCCGAAAAAGTTGGTTTCCTGTGTAAAGTAATACTCCATTATATTCGCCTCCATTACCCAATCAGGTTGTATCGCAAAAAAATATATATGAAATCAATATACAATATAAATATAATCAATGTCAACTTGTTTAAATAAATGCGATCCGGTATAATCAAGACAAACAGGAAAAGGTTGAGGTACGGAATTATGGAAAAAGGTTATAGAGAGATATTTGATGATATAAAGAAAAAACAGCTGGATAAGCTGTATTTATTTCATGGCGAGGAAGAGTATGTCAAGGAACAGGCGCTCGAGCAACTCACAAAAACGCTGGTATCTTCAGATCTGGCTGCTCTCAATCACCAAGTATTGGACGGAAATAATGTGAATGTTGAAGATATTATCTATGCATGCGAAACTTTGCCTTTTATGGCAGATAAGAGACTGGTAGTGGTAAAGGATTTACCGGCACTGCAGGGTGTACGGGCTTCCTTTGATGAGAATAAGTTAAAGTCTTATATATCCCGTATACCTGATACCACTTGTCTTGTTTTCTATTGTTCAGGGCAGATAGACAAGCGAAGAGCATTATATATTGCTATTAGGAAGCTAGGCCGGACTGTGGAGTTTCAACCGCTAAAGCAAAATGAAATATCGAGATGGGTTGTAAATAACTTAAGGCGCAGGGGAAAACAAATATCACCGGCTGCGCTTCAACACTTTATTCATGTTTCCGGGAACAGCCTTGAAAAAATATATAATGAGATTAATAAACTTATGGATTACGTAGGAGATAATGATTATATAACGGAAGAAGATATTAATAAGGTGGTTACACCGGCTGCTGAATATACTATTTTTCAGCTGATTGAAGCTATAGGCACAATGAATGTTGAACAAGCCCTTTATTTTCTTGACAAATTATTATCCGAAGGGGAAAATATTTTTTCCATATTGGTTATGATTTGTAGACATATCCGAATAATATTTCAGTGTAAATCTTTAAGCGAAAATGGCATAAGGGCTGATGTAATCCCCCGACAGCTTGGAGTTCATCCGTATACCGTGAAAAAATGTTTACAGCAAAGCCGTTATTTTACAAAAGATAAGCTTATAAGGGCAATGGAAGAATGTCTGAAGACCGATTATAGCATAAAAAGTGGCAGGGTACAGGAACGCATAGGTGTAGAAATGCTTATTATAAAAATGTGTAAGAGTAAATAATAATAATGAAAATCAAAAAAAGCTTCCCGCAATACGGAAGCTTTTATAGTTTTATTGCTGTGATGCTGTAGCTTTATTTAAGCGAATGGCTAATCTTGATTTTTTGCGATTGGCGGTATTTTTATGGATGGTTC
>LFTM01000204.1 GCA_001513505.1 Clostridiales bacterium DTU092
CATACCAATGTCACTCTCCTTTTACTATCGGTACTACACAAGGAAGTTTTCAAGAAACTCAACAATATCCCTGGCTTTTGGGGGACATCCTGTCAAACAATTGTCAAAACCCCGGGCGCATGACCCGATTCCAATTCCTTTGCCTGTCTTACCCTTGTATCCCTGACCAATAAATACCTTATTCTTAAGCCTGGACAGCATTCCCCTCTCCCTCAATCTCTCCAGAGCATGAATAAGGCTTCCATAACATGCCGAACATGCGTCGTGTTCCTCAACATACGCAGCTAAACCGGCCACAACATGCCTTGGAGCCTTAATAAGCGCAGGTTTATACGCATCAGTGTTTAACTCCTTTATACTTGCTGCGGACAGGTCAGCCGAACCAACACCTATCTGCTCGGCTATTGATATATAATGTATATCATCCTTATCATATCCGATAAGCCGGGCTGCATAAGCATCCACCAATACCGGATCCTTTCCGGCTATGATCCGGTTCATCTGAACCGGAGTGCCTCCTTCTTCAAAGGTTAAATCCCCGATTATCCCGTCCACAATGATCAAATGGGTCTTTATAGCAGCATTGAGATAAGCTATTGGTTTGTGCAGTCCTAATGTATGAAAACGTCTTTTTTCACTATCCGGTATACAGCCTTTTAAGTTTTTTAAAGCACACGTCAACCTGGTCTGGCAGTGGGCTTTAAGCACCGGTATATTTATAAGATAGTCAACTTCAAGTGGCTTGTTGCATACCTTAAGTGTCAGATCCTCCACCTTTACTTCCCTGTAACCGTCTCTTTTCAAATCTATCAGCGGAACGTTATATTTACGTGATATATCCTCGTATCCGCAAACCTTATATGCCCTTGTGGTTCTGTCGCCTATCCAGGAACTTTCCATAATAACTAAATTATTGTATCCCCGTTCTTTAAGATACACTATAATAGCCTCAACAAGCTCCGGATCGGTAGTAGCTCCGGATGATGATTCTCTGGCCAGTACAAGATTGGGTTTAATACCGATTGTATATTCCCTTTTGAGTTCACCAGTCAGGTCTATCGCATCCAGAAGTTCAGGTATCATCCTGCGAGGTTGATCCCCGTATATCACCGTAATCTGATCCTGACGCAATTATCTAACCTCCTTACCCACTACGTCCATATATATTTATGCACCACAGGGTTATTGTCCACTTTTTCATGAGGGCTGTAAACCCTTATGGTCAACGGGGCCTGTCTTCGCTTATATTCACTGCGCTGCACCATGTTCAATACTCTGGAAACCGTGCCGCCATCATACCCGCGGGCAACCATCTCTTCCATAGTCAGTTCTTCATCGATATACATGCTTAGAATTGCGTCCAAAATATCGTAAGGCGGTAAAGAATCCTCGTCCTTCTGGCCAGGCCGCAATTCAGCTGATGGCGGCTTTATAAGAATATTGTGAGGAATAATCTCCCTTTCACGGTTTATATAACGACACAGCTCATAAACAATGGTTTTTGGAACATCGGCTATCGGTGAAAGACCGCCACACATATCGCCATAAATGGTGGTATAGCCAACGGACGCTTCGGATCTGTTGCTGGTAGAAACCAATACCCGCCCTTCCCGGTTTGCAATAAACATCAGCAGGGCTCCTCTGATTCTTGCCTGAATATTCTCTTCAGCAACGTCACCTACCGGTTCCGGCCGTCCATTAAAGATCTTCAGGTATTCAACAAATATGTCTTCAATAGGAATAACCCTGTACCGTATGCCGAGATTTTCAGCCAGTTTCTGAGCGTCCTGACGACTGTGATCAGAAGAATACCTTGAAGGCATATATACACCCAGTACATTTTCAGCACCTAACGCATCTGCTGCTATACAGGCTACCAGGGCTGCATCTATTCCACCGCTAACGCCCAACAAAGTTTGTTTAAATCCGCTTTTATAAAAATAATCCTGTACACCTTTAACAAGCGAATGATAGAGCCATGAAATGTCTTCTTTTAAGCCTGGCAATGGTGAATGGTTCCGGCTGGTATCAAAAAAAATCATGTCTTCGTCAAACTGCTTCGCCAATGCCAATATCTGCCCTTTTGCATCCACAACCATGCTGGCGCCGGCAAATACCAGCTCATCATTGCCTCCTGCCTGGTTTACATATACGATGGGTTTTCCAGTCTTCCTTGCCGAATGCCTTAATTTCTCAACATATCCTTCAAAAGTTTTGTAGCGATATGCATTTGCTGAAATGTTTATTATAATCCCGGATGATTCGTTATATAGTTCATTGTCGATATCTTCCCCGATGACTATCGTCAACCGTTCTCCTCTAAAATCAAATTCACCGGTTTCCGGATAAGATTCAATATTACAGCATTCATCAAGCGGATAGACCAATCTATCAATCTTCTTTGCGGTATATCCCGCTATCCGGCGGTTTTCAATAAGGATGGCAGCATTGCACAGATCCTGGCATTCATCCTGTACTATCGTCCCGATTAAAACCCCTATGCCATCGGTATGCCTTACTATGCCATCCAATTCCTCCTGACAATCGAAAATGAAATCCCTAACCCGTGTCAATCCCTGCAAAGGAGCCCCTGTCAAACTCAGCTCAGGAAACACCACCAGATCGCAGCCCGCATTCCTTGCTTTTGTTATAGATTCAGTAATCTTCAAAGCATTGCCCTTTAAATCTCCTGCCACAGGATTAATCTGAGCCAGAGCTATCTTCATGTTCTACACCTCATTTAAGTAAAATAGATTGGTGAGTACATCCTTCATCTCCGATTGCTTACATACAGTTTTATGACGTATCTCTTTATCCTTCAACCCGGCTAATGCCGGCGGAATAGGTTTATTTGTTGTACGGCTTAATATATCCAGCAGGGTAATATCATCCATATCTTCAACGGCATCCGGCCCCAGGACAGCCTTCAAAACATCATCAGCAAACTTAAACGGGCTGGCCGTTGATGCCAGAATAGTCTTATGGTCATCCCCGGTGTGTTTCCGGTATTGATTATAAACATGCATCCCAACGGCTGTATGAGGATCCAGCAAATAACCGTAAGCATCATAGGTGCTGCGGATAGCCTGCAGTGTTTGGGGATCGTCTGCATATCCGCCCCAGAATTCTGACTTGAGTCTCTTCAGGCTGTCATCATCAATGGTATATTGGCCTTTGAGACGTAAATCCTCCATCAACAATCTGACCCTTTCACAATCCCCGTCAGCCAGATCAAAGAGCAGCCGCTCCATGTTGCTGGATATTAAGATATCCATAGAAGGAGACGCGGTTTTATAAAATTTCCTGTTCCGGTTGTATACCCCTGTATTAATAAAATCAGTAAGAACATTATTGCTGTTCGATGCACATATCAAACGGTGTATGGGAACACCCATCTTCTTGGCATAATATGCAGCCAGTATGTTCCCGAAATTACCTGTGGGAACCACCACATTGATGGGTTGGTCTTCGGTTATTTCACCGGTTTTAAGCATCTCCAGCCAGGCCGAAACATAATATACAACCTGAGGGATAAGCCTTCCCCAATTGATAGAATTGGCCGATGACAGGCTATAACCTTTTCGCCTGATTTTTTGTTCCAACTGTTCATCAGCAAATATAGCTTTTACACCCGACTGGGCACTGTCAAAATTGCCCTCAACGGCTATTACATCTACATTGGAACCCTCCTGGGTAACCATTTGGATCTGTTGTACCGAACTAACACCTTCATTTGGATAGAAGACCACAACGTGGGTCCCGGGAACATCCTTAAAGCCTTCCAGCGCCGCTTTACCGGTATCACCGGAAGTCGCCACCAAAATTATAACCCCGCTGTCTTCACCGGTCCTTTTCAGAGCAGTTACCAGCAAGTGAGGAAGAAGTTGCAAAGCCATATCCTTAAAAGCACAGGTAGGACCGTGCCAAAGCTCCAGAATATAAATATTCTCATTCAATTTCACAACAGGTGCAATCTCAGAAGCAGCAAACTTATCTTTATTATATGCCGCATGCACACAGTTCTCTAAGTCATTGGCAGAATAATCGGTTAAAAATAAGGAAAGTATGCGTACAGCCCGTTCAACATAGCCCATTTTTTCCATTTCTCTGAATTCAGCCATGGATAGTTTAGGAATTTTATATGGGATAAATAAACCTCCATCAGGAGCTATACCCTGTTTTATAACTTCCATAGAGGACATCTGCAAACCTTTTCCCCGCGTACTATGGTACAACATCTGTATTTCCCACCTGCTTTATAACTGTTTTCATTCATTATATCCGCTGGATAGAAGGTAGTCAAACAAAAAAACTTTCCCATTGTCTGTACAATAATCGGAAAGTCTACTTTCGGGAGGCGCCATCAAAAATA
>LFTM01000283.1:0-13640 GCA_001513505.1 Clostridiales bacterium DTU092
ACATAAAATCTGATTGACAAATATAAACAACTGCTGTAAAATACAAACCATAAAAAAATAATTAGTTAGTTATCTAACTAATTATTTTGCTGTCCACGATACAGAAAGAAAGGTGGTTTACATGCATCCCTGTAATTTGGAAAAAGAGCCGTTAGGACGCATATTTGCCCACACGGCAAAGCTGCACCGGGATCTGCTCAGAAAATTAGCCCATAGCAATGGTTTGGAACAAGGACAGCCTTTAGCTTTAGCCGTTATCGCGGCGAACGAAGGAATCAGCCAACGGCAGTTAAGTGATAAGCTTTTCATCACCCCTGCCTCGGCCACCAGTCTTTTGCAAAAACTGGAAAGGGCAGGTCTGGTTGAAAGAAAAACCGATCCCAATGATCAGCGTGCTTTTTGTATTTATCTGACTGAAAAAGGCCATTTAACAGACCAACAAATGAAAGCAGGCTTAAAAGCGATTGAAAATGCCTGTTCCCAAGATTTTTCCCAACAGGAACTTGAAGAATTTCGCAGGCTTCTTATTAAGTTTCATAATAACCTCTATAGAATTCTGAATGAATAAGCATTCTGTATCATCACAGAAACGGAGGATTAATATATGGGTAAACTGTTGCGTTATTTAAAACCTTACTGGTTATATGTTTTATTAGCACCCCTATTCATGGTTTTAGAGGTGTATATGGATCTGCAGCAGCCCAATTATATGGCCGACATTGTAGATATAGGCATTGCCAACGGAGATATCAACTACGTTTTTGGTAAGCTTTTAGCCATGCTGGGAATTGCTTTTATAGGTATGATAGGCGGTATTGGCAACTGTTACACATCCAGCGTTGCAGCCATCGGATTTGGTACCGATATCCGCTCCGCTGCGTTCCGGAAAATCCAAACCTTTTCCTTCTCCAATTTAGACCGTTTCCAAACCTCATCATTAATTACCAGATTGACTAACGACATCACTCAGCTTCAAAACGTGGTTACCATGTCTTTGGCAATGATGATACGGTCCCCACTGCTTTGCTTAGGTTCCGTAGTAATGATAATTCGTATCAGTCCATCTCTTGCATCTGTCCTGCTTATTGCTGTACCCCTTACCATTATCGGTACTTTGTTCTTCATAAAAAAGGGTTTTCCACTATTTCGGAAAGTACAATCCAAAATTGATAGAGTAAACAACATAATGAGAGAAAACCTGGCCGGAGTCCGGTTGGTAAAAGCCTTTGTCCGGAAGGATTTTGAAGAAAACCGTTTTAAAACAGCCAATGAAGGTTTGCAGGATATAGCAATCAAAGCCGGCCGGCTTATGTCTTTGGGTATGTCATTACTAATGCTGATAACCAATCTGGCAACAGTAGCCGTCCTTTGGATGGGCGGTATAAAAGTGCAAAGCGGGAGCCTGGAAATCGGTAACTTAATTGCTTTCATCAATTATCTTGCAAGAATAATGATGTCACTAATTATGGTAACTTTCGTATTCACATCTTTTTCAAGGGGAAAGGTTTCAGCAGATCGTATACTGGAAGTATTGACGGAACAACCGGACCTGGCTGATCCGGTAAGACCCCCGCAATACGATGCCAAACAGGAACCGCAGATAACCCGGGGCGAAGTGGTATTTGACAATGTTACCTTCAGTTACAGTCCGGAAGGTGAACCGGTTTTAAAAAATATCTCTTTCACAGCACATGCCGGGGAAACCGTTGCGATATTGGGCGAAACCGGTTCGGGTAAAACATCGCTGGTTAGCTTAATTCCCAGATTATATGATCCCCAGGAGGGACGCATTATTATTGACGGAGTAGATGTACGGGACTACACCCTCCATAATCTTCGAAAAGATATTGGTATGGTGCTGCAGACATCCCTTCTCTTTTCCGGCACCATTTTGGATAATCTCCGCTGGGGAGATCCCGAGGCAGATTTGGAAAAAGCCATTGAGGCTGCTTCAATAGCTCAGGCCCATGGATTTATCACCCAAACTCCGGATGGATATGAAACCGACTTAAGTCAGGGTGGAGTAAATCTGTCAGGCGGCCAAAAACAGCGGTTAAGTATTGCACGGGCATTAATAAAAAACCCCAAAATCCTTATATTGGACGATTCCACCAGTGCGGTAGACATGGCTACCGAACTTAAGATACAGAATGCACTTAAGAACCGTCCGAACAAATGCACTACTTTCATTATTGCCCAGCGAATAAGCTCGGTTATGGATGCAGATAAAATAATTGTCCTTCATCAGGGACGTATAGTTGGCATTGGCACCCACAAAGAGCTGCTGGAGTCAACTCCCCTGTACAGGGATATCTATCATTCCCAGATAGGAAAGGAGTTGAGCCTTAGTGTCTAAAGATAAATCATCCAGACAAGTACCTGCAGATCAAGGTTCTAACCAGGTTAATCACAATCAGACCCGGACAGCGGCATCTCAAACACGCGGTATGGGCGGCCGTGGACGCGGCAGAGGTCCTTACGGACATCCTGTAGGGCCAATGGTAAAACCTGAGAACCTGGGTAAAACTTTGGTTCGAATTGGCAGTTATTTAAAACAGGATATCCCCCACTTAATTATGGTAGTCATAACGATACTGGTGAATACGGCATGTACTCTGGCTGGACCGTTAGTTATCGGCAGTACTATCGACAGATATATTATTACCGGAGATTTTTACGGATTGGTATGGGCTTCAATAACGCTTATTGCTATTTATGGGGTTAATTCCCTATCTACTTATGTACAGGGTTCTTTAATGGCATCCATATCGCAAAAAACTGTAACTCGTATGCGAAAGGATCTATTTACTAAATATCAAACCCTGTCACTAAAATTCTTTGATAACCATACCCACGGAGAGCTGATGAGCCGGCTCACCAATGATATAGATACCGTATCTATGGTACTGAGTTTTGGCTTAACCCAGTTTATCTCCGGGTTAATCACCATTATCGGAACCATTGTTCTAATGCTTGCCAAAAGTCTGATCCTGACTCTGATCGTTCTTGCTATTGTTCCTTTGATGATTCTCATAACCCGGCTTATCACAAAGCATACCGGAAAACTGTTCATTGAACAGCAAAAGACTCTGGGCGAACTTAACGGAAAAATTGAAGAAACCATTTCCGGACAGCGGGTAGTTAAGCTCTTTTGTCGTGAAGAGCAAGTTATCCATGAATTTGAAGAGTCAAATCAGCTATTGAAGAAAACGGCATTAAAGGCACAGGTATTGTCCAGAATTATGGGACCTACCATGAACATGCTTAACAACCTTGGATTTGCGTTCGTCGCCGGTATTGGAGGTCTGCTGGCATTAAAAGGTACAACCGGTACAGTTACCATCGGCACCATATCTGTATTTTTAAACTATTCCCGGCAGTTTACACGCCCTATAAATGAACTGGCCAATCAGTTTAATATGGTGCTCTCAGCAGCAGCCGGAGCCGAACGGGTATTCCAGGTTCTTGATCACGATCCCGAACCGGCCGATGCTCCTGATGCCATTGACATAAGGGAAAAGGGTGTAAAAGGATATGTAGAATTCGATAATGTTTCATTTGCTTATGATGATGAAAACCTGGTACTCAAAGATTTCAGCCTGAAGGTAAAACCCGGTCAGACCGTTGCATTAGTGGGACCGACCGGTGCGGGTAAAACAACTGTAATCAATCTCCTTACCCGCTTTTACGATGTAAAGGAAGGCAGCATCTGCATTGACGGAGTTGATATCCGTAGAATCAAACGAAACAGCCTCCGTTCTTCCCTGGGAATTGTTCTGCAGGACACCTATCTTTTCAATGCAAGTGTTCGGGAAAATATCCGATACGGGAGGCTGACCGCTACCGATGAAGAAGTGGAACAGGCAGCAAAAACTGCAAATGCCCACGGTTTCATTACCCGTCTGCCCCAGGGTTATGACACTATTTTAACCGACGATGGCGGAAACCTAAGCCACGGCCAGCGCCAACTGTTAGCCATTGCCCGGGCTGTTTTGGCTGATCCCGCAATATTGATACTGGATGAGGCTACCTCCAGTGTTGATACCCGTACAGAAGTATATATACAGAAGGCAATGCTCAATCTCATGAAAGGGCGTACCAGTTTTGTCATCGCTCACCGGCTGAGCACCATAAGAGATGCTGATTTGATTGCGGTAATCAACGACGGACGTTTGATTGAGAAAGGTACTCACAAAGAACTGCTTAGTAAAAAAGGCTTTTATTACAACCTGTACCAAAGTCAGTTTGTCCGAACACAGCAAATTCAGGAAGAAAACACAGAAACGGAAGCTGCTTTGTAAAAATAAGAAGGCTCTTGTCCTATAATGATAAATCTGGGTTCAGGAGCCTTCTTATTTTAAGATTTACATTATACCAGCCTGAGTCCAAGTTTTTTAGCATACACCAATGCTTCCCTGTATTCCTGCATTGTCAGACGTCTTGCGATTTCCTTATATTTATATGCATGATAATGAGGTCTGTACTGATCCATTAGGTTTACTAAACAGTCAGGGGCGAGCTCTTCTTTTATAAATTTCAATATTTCCCTGGTATCCTCCAAACCTCCCGGCATTACCAGGTGTCTAATCAAAAGCCCTCGACAGGCAACCCCCATATCATCAACTTTTAAGCCACCTACCTGACGGTCCATCTCCTTCAAAGCATTTTTAACGTATTTTGGATAATCCCTGACACGGAAATATTTTATTCCCCGTTCATCGGTATGATATTTGAAATCGGGCATATAAATATCTACAATTCCATCAAGAAGTTTCAGAGTTTCTATACTCTCATAACCTCCACAATTATAGACTATGGGTAGATTGAAACCTTTCTGTACAGCAATATATAGAGCCTCCAGTATATTGGGTACAAAATGTGTAGGTGTGACCAGATTTATATTGTGGCACTTATAATTATTCTGTAGTATCAGCATAATTTGGGCCAGTTCTTCGTTTGTAACTGCTTCACCCTCTCCACCATGACTCAACTCATAATTCTGGCAAAAAACACACCTCATATTGCAGTATCCAAAGAATATAGTGCCTGAACCGTTTCTTCCTACTAACGGAGCCTCTTCACCGAAATGAGAACCATAGCTGGCAACAACCGCTTTATCCCCGGCACGGCAGAATCCGGACTGTTCCGTCCTGTCTACCCCGCATTCATGGGGACATAATCTGCATTCCGTTAAATGTTCCTTGGCTTTATTTATTTTGTTAATCAGCTCGCCGCATTCAAACAACCTTAAATATGCTGGATTACGGCTTTGCTGCATCCGGCTCACTCCTTATCAAAGAAGATTCTACCGATATATCTTCACAATATAAGCTGCAAAAGGATATTATAATTGAGCAAGCATATCCAGCCCATAATATTCCATATTTATATGTCGACGCCTATGAAGGTGCGCACCAGGAATCCAATTAGGAAAGTAAATGCTGCCACCCCCAGACTTATGGATACCATCTCTATAAACCGCCTCTTAAATGACAAATCCTTTGCAACCGAAATGTAGAAATTAAAAGCAAAAATAACCAAAATAGCGTTTATAATCGTAAACCCAAGACACACAAAATAACTGTCAAAAATCAAATATGGAAAAATCAGAAACAAAACAGTCAGAATGTAAGCCATACCTGTATAGGTAGATGACTTAAGCGGATTATTGGTACTGCCGGTACCGTCTTCTGATTTTTTAGATAAATATTCAGAGGCTGCCATAGAGAATGATGCCGCAATCCCGGTTATAAAACCTGTAAGTGCTATAAGCCTGGTGTTCTGAAGCGCAAAGGTTAACCCTGCCAGAGTCCCTGTCAACTCAACCAAAGCGTCATTCATTCCCAGTACCATCGATCCGATATAATTAAGATGTTCCTCTTCAATGAGTTCCATGAGCTTTTTTTCATGTTCATTTTCTTCATCAACTATATACCGTATCTTGGGAATTGTATCGGCCAGCTGGGAATATACCTTTTCAGCTTTCTCCTCCCCTTTTTCCATCAGTTTAATACCGAAAGTCAGACCAAAAACTCTTGCAATCAATGTGTATATCCATATCCTCCATTTGCTTGGCTTAATATCCTTACCAGTTATACTTTTCCATAGCCTGTAGTGAGCAAATTCTTCCACACCAATTCTTTCCAGTACTTTTTTATTATTCTGATCCTTGATCATTTCAGACAGTTTTAGATAAATATGATACTCAGTTATTTCATTCTTCTGTGCGGTTAAAATAGCTTCCTTAAGCTGTTCATCCATACTGTTGAATTCCATATGATTCACTCCTCCATAATTAATATCCACATTTATATCCATTCGGTACCTTAATATAATTCTGAAACATACTTAGTTGTCCATGAGTTCACCTCTGTGGACTGCACATCCGCCTCCTGAAGTACAGCATATAATATATGGCATTAAAAAGACCAATAAATTCTCCTCTTTGCAAAATATTTATGCAAAAACATCCCTGCCAAAAAACCGCTTATATGTGCCCACCAAGCGATACCGCCAACATTCCCTCCGCCTACCCATTGAGTAACACCAGAATACAGCTGACTTAAAAACCAAATAATCAAAAATATAAAGGCAGGAACATGTATAAACATGGGCAAAAATATGAAAACAGGCACCAATGTTACAATCCTGGAATGTGGAAACAGAATTAAATAAGCGCCCATTACACCGGCGATGGCACCCGACGCTCCTACCGTTGGAACGGAAGAAACAGGGTTAAACAAAAAATGGGTAAATCCTGATATCAAACCACATAATATATAAAATATCAAAAACCTTGCAAAACCCATAATATCTTCAACATTATCACCAAAAAGCCAGAGCATCCACATATTGCTTATCAAATGCACCCAGTTCCCATGAAGAAACATGCTTGTCAGCATTGGAAGGTACGAATCTGTATGGAGAATGCCGAACTCCATTATCGAATTCAGGAATCTTACCGGGATGAAACCATATCTATATACAAACTCAGCAAATTCCTTATCAGGCATTGCCCACTGACTTATAAATAACAGTACATTAACCACAATAAGCGCTTTCGTTGCAATGGGAGTGTGCCTGCTTGGAATGTTATCCCTGATAGGTAACATAATTCACCTGCCTGCATTATAATAGTATTTGATTTTATCCTAACATTATCCTATGCTGTTTTCAATAAACAGAAAAATATCCTCTCAGTTTTATTATATAACACATATGTCTAATTTATATGTAATATAAGAACTTACCAGTCCGGCAGCAATAGAATGAGCACAGAAAAGGCTGAATAAGATTTATTAAAACAAAATCCTTCTGGCAGACATTTGACACAATGACCAGAAGAATTGCCGGGGTTATATCCTCTTTTTACATAAAATCTTAGAATTCTTATGATATTTTACCACTTGATCTTAAATATTCTGCAAAATCTCTATCTGCTTTTCCAATATGATTAATAAACCAGTCAAGTATTTTTTTATTAAATACAACGATAAAGTGAAGGGTTGGTCCTTCTTCTTCATATTTCTTATTTAGCTCTTCTATCTCCTGTAAAAAGAATTTATGTAATTTCACATGGGCATCATATTTTGGGTAACCGTATTTCTGCAGGTATTCCTGTTCATAATTAAAATGCGTCACCACATAGTCCGAAATAAAAGCTAAGGTTTTTTCTATCTCTTCTTTAGCCCTGCCAGCGGAACAGGCCTCCAGCAGATTATTCATTGAGTCAACCAATTCCTTATGTTGGTCGTCAATCTTTTCAATACCTATCTCAAGATCCTGCCTCCACCTTATTGCCACCTTTCATCACCTCTTCAGTATTAAATTCAATTATTAATAAATTATTAAACACAATTGAGAAGAATAAAACAATAGAAAACTGCATACATCATCTACTAATCATAATCCATGGGCTGTTCTTGCTATAATGTCATCCTGAAGGGCGCTGTCCAAATCCACAAAATATGAGCTGAAACCGCCCACTCTTACCACAAGATTCCGGTATTTTTCAGGCTCCTTCTTGGCAGCAATAAGCTCTTCAGCACTTAATACATTAATCTGAACCTGTTGTCCACCGTTTATAAAAAATGTCCTGATTAAATCCCTCAAGGCATGTTTAGCCTTATCAGATTGCAGCATGGACTTGTTAAACTTCAAGTTTAGTACATATCCTGACAGCGCAAGGGTGTGATCCACTTTAACCACCGAGTTCAGTACAGCTGTTGGCCCTTTTCTATCCTTCCCCTGGCATGGACCCACTGAATCAACCAGAGGTGAGCGGGCAAACCGGCCGTCAGGGGTAGCTCCGGTGTACAGACCGAATTCCGGTGCCCTTACATAGGTACTACATCCTCCTCCGTATATTCCTCCCCTATGGGTTCTGTACTTCATCAGCTCTTTATAGAAATGGTGGACGATATCGGCTGCAATTGAATCCACATAATCATCGTCATTACCATAACGATGTTCATTTGCATCCAGCAGACTCTTCACGTCCTCAAATCCCTCGAAATTATTGTCTATAGCTTCAACAAGACGGGACATGCTCAAACGCTTTTCCTCAAATACCAGACGTTTTATAGCTGCCAGGGAATCAGCGGTATTGGCTATTCCCTCTGTAAGTATCTGGCCGTGGTTATACCTGGGACCACCGTCCTTAAAATCCCGGCATTTTTCTATACAATCCGATACTAGAAGGGAACGGAACGGGTTGGGCGCATACACTGCATATACCTTTTGAGATCGGTTTGCAACATCGGTAAGCATCCGGGTGAAGTATTCCACCTGCCTCTTGTAGGCATCCATCACCTGATCAAAGGTTTTGAAACCGCAAGGGTCCCCCGTGTCAGGACCCAGCTGTTGGCCGGTTAACCTGCATTTACCTCTATTCAAAGCCAGCTCTAAACATTTTAAAAGGTTAAGTTCACCATCCTCCAGCCCCATATGAGACTTACCCTGTATATCGATCTGGTTGCAGCCGTTCATCGCATAATCCCTGGCATCCTGAAGCGGTATGCCAAATCGCATCATAGCCGGTATTACCACTTCATCGTTATAAAACGCAGGCATGCCAATCCCGCTGCAAACCACTTCAATAGCTTTATCCCATAGGGAAAGAGGCGTATTTTTATGACATCGCATGGTCAGGTTTGGAGCCTGATAACCATACTTCTTCGCTACATCCAGAATCATATAAGACAGCTCATTTGTGGCATCCTCCCCGTCTGCCTTTTGACCTCCTATACAAAGGTTCCACGCCCGAACCTTTTCAAATCGTATCCACACCTTCTCCAGCAGCCGCTGCGCTTCATCCACGTCCATCTCACCGCTGTCCAATGAACGACGGAAGTAAGGATACATATACTGGTCAAAGCGTCCGGGGGAATCCACCTGATCAAAAACAAAAACAAACCAAAATGCCTGAAGAGCCTCTCTCCATGTATCAGCAGGATATCGCGGAACTTTTCTGCACACCGCCTCTATTTCCAACAACTCCCGCCGTTTAACAGGATCGGTTTCTCTATCCAGCATCGCCCGTGCTTCATCGGCATACCTTTTTGCAAAATCCTCAAATGCATAACATATCAGCTCCAAAGACTCTAACCATTCACGCTCATCATTGTTATGCACCGTTGCCATACGTTCTCTTATTTTTTCCCTTAAACCCACCGTACCCTCCATCAACAGTACTTCATAATCGAGAAGGGTATGACCTCCCCATCCTCCTGCCCAGAAAACTTTTCTTTCAATACTTCTCTTTTCATGTTCCGATAAGGATTTTTCAAAGATTTCACAGGTAGATTTATCGTCAAAATATTCAATGATACGGTTAATTACTGATCGGATAGAATTATTATTTTCCTGAGTAAGATATGTCCTGGCCAAAGCCCGATCTACATGAATTCCCGCACCAAAGCTATAATTTACAATAGCATGGGGTATGGGTTCGCCTACAATTACATCGTCAGGATCTATAAAAACAGGCATTTCCTTAACAGCCCGCCAAATACCTGTAGCAATACGGAACGCCTGGTGTTTTCCCTCCGTATCTATATATCCCTTAGCAAACGGCTCCCCCCAGTATTTCCATTCCACAGGCACACCCNNCCCCAAAATCCGGTAATAAACGAACTGCATCCGGATTAAAATATATTTGATATATCCTCTGATTTTATGATACATGATCATTTCTATGAAAAACAACCATTAAAAAATATATTTTATAAAATCTGCCGCATAAAAAACAGAAGGGCTCCAGTGGTGGAACCCTCTAAAACACCCTATTACACCGCCATTAACTGTTCTGTATTCTGCGCTTTACACAGCTGGCTGTACAACCCTCCTGCTTCGAGAAGCTCTTCATGTTTACCCATTTCAATTATTTCCCCTTCTTCCAGAACAACAATCTGATCGGCCTGCTGTATTGTGGACAACCGGTGGGCAATTACTATCGTTGTCCGGTTGGCCGTTAATTTATCCAACGCTTCCTGGATCAATTTTTCGGTTTGAGTATCAACTGAGGAGGTTGCTTCGTCAAGAATCAGTATCGGGGCATCCTTCAAAACAGCCCGGGCGATGGATATTCTTTGCTTTTGACCGCCTGAAAGCTTGACTCCCCTCTCGCCTACCCTTGTGTCGTAACCCTCAGGGAGTTCCATTATAAACTCGTGAGCGTTAGCAGCTTTGGCTGCTGCAATTATCTCTTCTTAGGTAGCATTGGGACGGCCATATAGAATATTCTCTCTTACCGTTCCGTTAAAAAGAAACACATCCTGGGAAACCAGGCTTATCTGACTTCTTAAACTGTGTAGTTTAATCTTTCTTACATCAATATCGTCAACTAAAATCTCACCTAAATCCGGGTCATAAAATCTGGGTATCAAATTAGCTATGGTTGTCTTTCCTACCCCTGTTGGCCCTACCAAAGCCAGCATTTGACCGGGTTCTACCCTAAATGACACATTCTTGAGCACAGGAACACTGTCTACGTAGCGGAAACTCACATCCCGAAATTCGAGTTTGCCCTTTATTTCATCTAATTCAATCGCATCCGGAGCATCCTTTATTTCCGGCTCCTCGTTAAGTATTTCCATTACCCGTTCGGCACTGGCTAATGCATGCTGTATCCCTTCATTTAACATGCCAAATGAAGTTATAGGCTGATAAAAAGTCCCAAGGTACAGTAAAAAGGCGACCATATCTTCCAGTGACAATTGGTTAGCCAGGGCTAACCTGCCTCCGAAGAATATGATAATTACCGTACCCAGCCCGGATACAAATTCAATACTGGGATGGAAAGCATTGGTAAATCTTAAGGCACGTAACATAGCTTTGGTATAGGCAGCTATTTTGCTAAATGTGCGCTTACTTTCATATTCCTCCTGTGTAAATGCCTTGATTTCTTTAATCCCTGAAAAATTATCCTGAAGAATAGCATTTATCTCTGCGTTCTCCTTCTGAACCTCTCTGAACATTGGCCTCGATATTTTGCTGAACTTTACAACCATCCAGAACAGAAAGGGTATCGGTATCAGAGTATATAATGCCAGTATCAGGTTCATAGAAAACAGAATTGCCGAAATACCTATAATCATCAAACTGTTTACTACAAGAGTGGGAATAGCATGAGCAAGCAGCTGTTCAAAATTCCTGGTATCATCAATTACTCTGGACATCAATTCACCGGTTTTTTTATCGTGAAAAAATCTTAAAGATAAATTCTGCAGATGATTATATATATAACTTCTTATTTCCTCCAGTATTTTCCACGCCGCATAGTGGGATACATAATCGGTCGCAAACCGGGAAACAGCTCTTAACAGGTATATGATAACCAAAGCCAGGGCAAGAAAATTAACCCGCTGTATATCAACTCCTCCCCCGGCACTGTCAGTCACGGTTCCAATCAGGTTGCGGATCATCCACGGACCAGCCATGTTCATCGCTGTCACCATAACCATACTCAAAGTTGCTATAAATAAATGTAGTCTGTATGGTTTCATAAAACGCAGCAGTACCTTAAGCTCTTTCATTATCTATCCTCCTTAATTTCCCCTCTTAATCAATTTATTAAGCAGCGTTTTAAGTTCCATAAGCTCATCTTGATTCAAAACCCCCAGCAACTCTTCAATGTTCCTTTTGTGTTTCGGAAGCAGCTCAGCTTTCAGTTTCTTTCCCTCATCAGTCAGTTTTATTATCCAAACCCGGCGATCTTGAGCACAGCTTGCACGGTATACCCAATTATTCTCTACCATCCTGTCAATCAATCCGGTCATATTACTGGCATTACACTTGAGTTCTTTAGCCAGCTCATGAGTGGGGATACCATCATCCTCTATATGATATAGGGCATGAAATTGAGGCCAGGTAATACCGTTTTCAGCAAGCCGGTTGTGCAACTCCTTTCTGATGCTGTGATAGGCATGCCGCAAAGCTTTATAAACTTCATGGGACAGAAAATCCTCCATCAACTATTCACCTCCATAACTACACAACGCAATACAACAATTATATTTTCTCATTAAGAATAACCTGAGTCCATATTTTGATATGAGCTAACGGAAGAAGCCAAATACAATACTAAAACAGTTTGATATTTCATATATGAATTATAAACTAATAAAATAAATTGTCAATAAGAAATAATCCGGTTTAAACTGCTTAAAATAATCAAAAAAATAGTTAAAATAATCTAATAAATATCTGCTTATGCAATTAAAAAGTCCGCCAGTGCTGTACAAGAGCAGGCGGACTTTCCATACTAAGTGACTACAGCTCCACCAGCCACTCCAATGCCTTTTCTATATATTTATCCCAGAATTTCCAGTCATGAATGCCTATGTCCTCCACATAGGTGTGGGGAACATCATGTGCAACTAAAAAGTCCCTGTACTTTCGGTTACTTTCAATCAGATGATCCTCAGTTCCGCATGCAATATATATATTCGGTATGCTGCCTTTTTTCTCCTTAATCATGGTTACCAGCGCTTCTAAATCTTTATCGCTGCCTTTCAGTTTAGATAAATCCCCAAACACATACTCATAGTAACTCCTCCTCCTAAAGACCCATTCAGCTTCTTCTGTAGAAGTCAGTACATCTTCAATTATTATCGCCGAGGAGAGAGCAACAATTGCACCAAAAGTCTCATGATATTTAAGTCCATTTCTGAGGGCACCGTAACCACCCATAGATAGCCCGCCTATAAATGTATCNNTAAGTAATTGTGTCCCGCCGCTTGGTCCACATAGAAACTGTTTTCTCCTGAAGGCATCACTACCGCCACATTGTGCTTTTGTGCCAGTTCCGATATCCTGGTACGAACCAGCCAATCGGTATAATCACCCATAATCCCGTGCAGCAGATATAATGTCTTAAATGGTTTGATCTCACTTGACCTAAGCCCCTTCGTGCTCTCCGAATCAGTTGGAATTATTGCTTTGTATGTAACCTGTCTCATAAGTGCGTTAGAAAAATAATTCACATCAACTATTGCCATACTCTTCTACCTCCTTATAATACTACACCTTATCTTCAGTTTAGCTCACAAAACAAACAATAAATGGTCCCGGACTGCTTGACACTGTAAAATCACAGTTGTATAATACTTTTAGCTTTTATCGCCAGGATTTTATGGGCG